>CAMHUJ010000366.1 GCA_946188175.1 uncultured Ruminococcus sp. | reverse complement strand
CTGCTGCACGGCATCTGCGCCGAACAGCTCCGCCTGCAAATCTGCGACCGATTCCTCCGGCAGCGCATCCGGCGGCAGCTCCGGCAGACCGTCTGCTGCATCAAACTCCGTCAGTTCCTGCGTCGTGCTTTCGTCACACGCCGCATTCTCCTGCTGGTAAGTTGCAAACAGGTCATACAGAAGCTGCACTGCATTCGGGCAGTCGGAAATACATTCAAATTCTGCCAGCAGAGCATACGCATCGCTGCGCGGATCAGGATCCATAAGCGTCTTGTGGAAAAATTGTACCGTACCCTTGTCATTCATGATCGGTTTCTCATGGATACTGCCGATCGACTTGAAATGATAGAACAGGATTTTTTCCGGATGTTTCGGATCGCGGTCGCCCTCACGGATGCCGATGCCCCTGTTCGTGATCCAGTATTCCTTATACCGCACAAAATATGCCTTCTGAATGAATTTATAAAGAGCAATCGGAAACGGGATCATCAGGAACGGGAAGAATATACTGAACAGGGACAGAAGAAAATCAGTAAAGCCGTTGACGGAGATTATCACCCATGCAAAAAAAGCGTCTGCCAAAGCCAGAATCGCAGACAGCAACAGACCGGCAAAGCCGTTGTTGAACAAATAAATGAGAGGCGATGAACGCCCGTGCCAGAGAATCTGATCTCCTTCCTGCATCCATATTTCAATTTTCGTAATCATAATTTAAGCTCCTGCGATGTCGGAAGCTCCGGCAGAGGATTGACCGTCGGATCGGGGAATGCGCCCTGCTGCACGGCATCTGCGCCGAACAGCTCCGCCTGCAAATCTGCGACCGATTCCGCCGGCAGCGTCTCCAGCAGCTCCGCTTCTTCTTCGGTGCTTTCCAAAAAGCTCTGTGCCGTGCTGCGCGGCAGAGGCGCGCCCTGCGCGGTGCCGAAAAACGCCTGCGCCGGATCAACGACCGTATCATACTGCTGCTCCGGCTGTACCGGTCCTGCCTGCTTTTGTACCGGCGGCTTCAGAACCGTATATTTTTTCCGCGGCATCGCGCGCCGGAACGACTGCGGCTCCGTCAGCGACTCCGGCCGCAATGCAAGCTGATTCTCCTTGAATTCCAGATATTGCAGCTGCTGTTCACGGATCATCTGCGCGACCTGCTCCGGCGCGTGAATCTTCCGCAGCGTCATAATCTGCGACATCCTGATTTCACTGTGCGACGCATAATCCATTGTCTCCACACGGTATGTAACGCAGAGATCGCCGACCGGATCGTTTGCACGGGATTTTGCAGGATATACAGTCACATCGTCGAGCTTGTCATAGCTGACAAATTCGACATCCTCCTCCATGCCCTTTTCCTCATTGCCCTTCTGGAGATACAAGCCGTAATTCGTCAGCCAGTAAACCGTATTTTCCGTCTGACGCACCGCGCGGATCGCCCGCACCAGATAAATCCAGAACGGCAGCAGCAGAATCGGCGACAATACACTCATTGAGGAAAATAATAATCCGATGATGCCTCTCGTCGCCAGAATCACAAAATCAATCATCAGGATGATAAACGCCCAGATGCAGATAATCGGAAAATAATCCGGCAGAAACGCCTGCTTCAGATAGACTCTGCCGTCGATTTTGCCCTTCCAGAGCACCTTCTCATCCTCATGGAACAGTCTCTCTATTTTCATGATGTCAGTCCTTTCAAATGCTGTCCCCGCTTACCTGCCGTGCGGCATAATCTGCCCGTCCGGATACTCCGGCAGATTCGGCAGCGGGTTCACTGTCGGGTCGGAAAAGGCGTCCTGCTGCGCTGCATCTGCGCCGAACAGCTCCGCCTGCAAATCCGCGACCGTTTCCTCCGGCAGCTCCGGCAGCCGGTTGACCGTCGGGTCGGGGAAGGCGCCCTGCGTCACTGCATTTGCACCGAACAGCTCCGTCTGCAAATCTGTGACCGTTTCCTCCGGCAGATCATCCGGAAGCGGCGCATCAAACGCATCTGCCACAGCAAACAGCGGGACTGCATCCGCCGGTGTATTTGCATCCGCTTTGCGCCGGATCGCTTTCCTCTCCGCAGACTGATACATCGCAAGCTGCTCGGCAATGAGTTGTTTGACATCTTTATATTCCGCAATATGCTTCAGCGGAACCGATGTGACACCGCCGCTGTCGTCACGGGTCAGCGTGCAGGTCACGGTGCCGTAATCAAGTGTTTCCGCATCGCTGCATATCTCCTGCATATGCGAATACGGTACGAATACGACAGAGGTCTTCCTGCCGGTGCCGGTCTGGAGATAGACGCCCTTGTCCGTGATGCAGTATTCCATGGCTTTCATCTTGAAATACTGACCGATACTGTAGATCAGATAGCAGAAAACCGGAATCATGCAAAAGACCACGCACCCCTTTCCGCCGTCTGTCCAGCTGTACATATCTGATTCAATCATCAGCAGCCGGATAACGGAAGAAACAAACAGCGACAGAATGGCAAACACCAGCCCGGCATGCATCAGACTGTATCGGATCCGGGCTGCGGGTGCCATGCCGCAGCGGTGCAATATCTTTTCTTTCCGCTGAAGAAGCTCATCAATTTTCATGTCATACTCCTCAGCTGATGCAGCGCTTACATGCCCTGCATCAGCTGTCCCTGATGCATCGAATCATCCGATTCCGGCGGCGGCGCTTCCAGTGATTTCATCTCCGGATCATCACCCATGCGCCAGGCGCCCCGCTGCTCCGGCGGAAGCGCAAACGGGCTTGCCGGATTGCCGTAAACCGGCGCGGGCTGCGGCTGCGGCAGCGGAACCTCCTGTATCGGCTCCGCAAACTGTTCCGGAAAAAACGGCAGCGGATTGACCGCAGGATCGGGAAAGGCGCCCTGCTGCTCTGCATGTGCACCGAACAGCTCACTCTGCAAATCTGCGACGGAATCCTCCGGCAGCGCTTCGATCACCTCGGTATCGGATGCATAATCCGGATCGAGAAAGGAAAGCTCCCCCGCCGCCGGTACCGCGGCAACGGCACCGCCGAAAAATGCTGCATCCGGATCGCCCTGCACTGCGGCGGTTTTCTTTTCCTTCTTTGCCTTGCGGCTGCGCTCTGCCCGGAGTGCCTCCGCCAGTGCTTCGGGCATCGGCTCCGTCTCCGGTACGACATCATGCATCGTTTCGGCGTATGCGCGATCCGCCTGTTCCGCCTGCTCCGCCTGCTCCGCAAGCGATTCCGCACGGCGCTTATACTTGTATTTCGGCTGACGATCCAGCGGCGTCGGCACGCGGAACTGCTCCGCCGCGCTCTTTCCGCGCTGCCTGAGCTCCTTTTCCTTTTCCGCCCTGCGTTCCTCCGACAGCTTCCGGATCAGCGCCGAGACCTCCTGATAATCCG
>CAMHUJ010000365.1 GCA_946188175.1 uncultured Ruminococcus sp. | reverse complement strand
TACAGGGCGTCAGCGCCGTCCGCAACAAGATCAATGAACTGATCGGAAAGGGCAAGGAGCGCAGCAAGAAGGAAGGCGACCTGCTCGACATTCTCCGCATTGTCAATGAGATGATGTCGCGCGGCTATGAATTCCTGCCGGTCGATCTCCGGCGCTCGCATGCCTGTGATTATCTGATTGAGGACGGCAAGCTGCGTATCCCGTTTGCGGCAATCGACGGCATCGGTACAAAGGCTGCCGAGAAGCTCTATGAAACCGCGCAGAACGGTGATTTTATCTCCGTGGATGAATTCCAGCAGCTTTCCGGCGCATCCAAGGCAACGATTGACGCGCTTGAATCGCTCGGCGCACTGGGCGATCTGCCGAAATCGAATCAGCTGTCGTTGTTCTGAATGAGATGACGGATTGAGAATGGGGGCTCTACAGTATTGCTTCGCAAACTGTCCCCATACCCTACCCAAAAAGATACTATCTCCTTTGGTATGCAGGTCTTACAATGAATCATGTATATTCAGAGGCGCGTCACCAGAGAGGAGAGAGTAAGGAAAGAGGGAGCGCGAGGGAGAGAACCTTAGGGAGAGGGGAGACCGGAGCTTAGCGACGACTTCCCTCTTCCTATGGTTCTTGCCCTCGCATTCGCGCCCCGCGCCCAGCGAAATTTAACATCGGACTATAGATAAAGAGAAAGAGAATATGACAAAAAACAGCATCCCCGCATGACAAATGCACCAATAGATCATTGCTGCTCCCCTGTCACTTTGGCGGATGTTCTGAAATCTCTCCCGCTTTCTCCGATCACTATTGACTTTTTCTTGATATTATGGTATCATGTTACCATGTTAGCAAGCTAAAGTGATTCCGATTGAAAGGAGCCTTTATGCAGACACAAAAAAGCCGATTTCAAAAAAAGATGCACCGACTTACACAGCGCAGACTGTTTCTTGTTCTCGCTTTACAGCACATTCGGAATGTGATATTTTGGCTGCTCGCTCTTTTGTTCATGATCGCTGCATTGATACTGGTCATTGCTTCATGGCGTATGGGATTCGGCAAAGAACTATCACTGCTCATCATGTGTATCATTTTTATCCCAATGATATCCGTCATTCTGATTGAAGAAATCTTGAAATCGGGCGGACAAAAACACAGTCTATTCCAGAAATACGGAGCTGCGGATATACTGACGGAACGCCTACAAGAGGGCGGAGAGCATATTCTGCTGGAAACGAAAACAATCGTCCTGACCGAAAGCTATATCATAGATCAGCGAAATTACGAGAACTATATCCCCTACGGTAAACTAGCTGCATTTGAAATAGATGACGGTCTTGTTCATAAGATGCTGTTCGGCAGCTCAGACGTCTATCTGAACATGCTCGACGCCGCAGGAGATCGGTTTAACTGTGTGATTCGCCCCAAAGACCTATGCCATAAATCAACTATTGTCACTCTGATAAAAAAACAGGCACCGCACGCCAAATACGGCATTCCGCTGCCTGAAAAAGCTCAAAAACGACAAAAGGAGTAACTCATGAACAAGTACGACCGCATTACCCCCGAAGGCACACGCGATGCGCTCTTCGATGAGTGTACGCTGCGCCGTGATCTCGAAAACCGCCTGAACGGTCTTTTTACCGCGCGCGGCTACAGCGAGATCATCACCCCGACGCTCGAATTCTACGATGTCTTCAACCGCGACGCGAATCCCTTTCCGCAGGAGCAGATGTATAAGCTGACCGACGCAAAGGGCCGCCTCATGGTGCTGCGTCCGGATAACACCGTTCCGATTGCGCGTGTCTGTGCAACGAGACTGCGTGCCGCCGGACTGCCGCTGCGTCTCTGCTATCAGCAGAATATCCATGTGATCTCCCCGTCGCTCAAGGGACGCGATGATGAGATTTCGCAGGCAGGCATCGAGCTGATCGGCTCCGATTCGCGCATGGCTGATCTGGAGGTCATTGCGGCAGCGGTCGATGCATTGCAGGCATGCGGCGAGGAATATGCACTCGAGCTCGGCAATGCGGCATTCTTCCGCGAGCTGATGCAGCAGCTCCCCGCTTCCGAGCAGACCAAGGAGACAATCCGCGACTGCATCGAAGCGAAAAACTATCCGGCGCTGAATGATATTCTCGCAGCGCTGCCCGAATCCGAAACGACAAAGGCACTCCGCAAGCTGCCGCGGCTGTTCGGCGGCGAGGAGGTCTTTGAAAAGGCTGCCAAGCTCTGCACCGGTGAGCGTTTTGCGTCTATCCTCGAGGATTTGCATTCGCTCTGGAGATCGGTCGCAAAGTTTGCAGGCGCCGAGCGCGTCACGGTCGATCTCGGCATGATGCACCGCACCGATTATTATACCGGCATGATTATCCGCGGCTATCTCTCCGGCTACGGCGAGGAGGTCCTCTCCGGCGGCAGATATGACAAGCTGCTCGCGGAATTCGGCTATGATGTTCCGGCGACGGGCTTTGCAGTCAACATTGACGCGGCAGTCAAGGTGCTGAGCCGTCAGCAGACTGCGCGCTCCGCTGCACTCCCCGCAAGCAATGTCCTGATCTGGGCGGCAGAGGGCTGCGAGGCGGAGGCAATCGAAGCCGCGATGAATCTCCGCAACAAAGGACTGATCGTCGAGCATTCGCTTTCGGAATCGCTCGAGGAAGCCCGTCAGTACGCAGCCGCACACGGCATTGACAGCGTGCTGCCGATTGAACCCAGCAGCAAAGGAGAATGATCATGCAGAGACCGATTCGCATTGCCCTCACCAAGGGCAGACTGGAAAAAGATACCGTCGGAATGTTTGAGCAGCTCGGGCTCGACTGCACCGCAGTCAGAGAAAAGGGCAGAAAGCTGATCCTTCCGGTCGGCGACGGCAGCATCGAGGTCGTGCTTGCCAAGGCAAATGACGTCATCACCTATGTCGAGCACGGCGTCTGTGATCTCGGCGTCGTCGGCAAGGATACGATTCTCGAGATGCAGGGCAAGTTCTATGAGCTGCTTGATCTCGGCTTCGGACGCTGCAAATTTGCGCTTGCCGTCAAGAAGGGCACCGATTTCTACTCCGGCTACGGCGTCAAGACAATCGCCTCGAAATATCCGAATGTCACGCGCAGATTCTTTGAAGCAAAGGGCATGGATGTCGATATCGTGAAGATCGAGGGCTCCGTCGAGCTCGCGCCCCTGCTGGAGCTCTCCGACGGCATCGTCGATATCGTCGAGACCGGCACGACCCTCAAGGAAAACGATCTGGTGGTCAAAGCCGAGATCTTCCCGATCAGCGCACGGCTGATCGCAAACAAATCAAGTTTCCGCTTCCTGTCGGACGAGATCGGCAGGATCACGGAACTCTTCTCAAAAGATGCCGCGAACAAGGCGTT
>CAMHUJ010000364.1 GCA_946188175.1 uncultured Ruminococcus sp. | reverse complement strand
CCTAGCGAACTTCCTCCTTCCCCTTGGGTTGTCACCCCCGTTCCGTGGGGAGAAGCGGCTATTATGGTTTTATGTGATTGATTGGGAGCATTAAGCCGCCAAATTTCGATTTATCTTAGCATCACAATTCTAAAAAAGGATATTGTTATATATCCTGCACCTGTGCGCAGAGCTGTTCCACCGTAACAGTCTGCTGATAAAACCCGCGTGTGATGCGGCTGACCGCCGTCGTATAAAATGCATTCTCAGAAAAGAACCGCGTCGGGATATCAGCGGAGATCAGTGCCCCGCGCGACAGAAATCCGCAGCGGTCTGCATGGCACGCCGCAAACTCAATATCATGCGTCACCAGCAGAATCGTGACGCCCTGCGCCTGCAAGCCGTGCAGCACACCGGCAAGCCGCGCCTTCGACTGTGCATCCAGCCCCTTTGTCGGTTCATCGAGCAGAAGCAGCCGCGGCTGTGTCAGCATGACCTTTGCAAGCGCCAGAAGCTGCTGTTCGCCGCCGCTCAGATCATAGGGATGCTGCTGCATGAGCGGAGCCAGATCAAACGGGAAATGTTCGAGCAGTTTTTCATAGTTTTTGTCGGTCTCCGCAAGCTCCTCCGCCGCGGTATTGCAGAGGAAAACCGTCTGCACATCCTGCGGCAGCAGCGAAACGCAGTTCTGATGCAGACTGCGGTGCTTATAATCGCCGACCGCCTTCCCGAAGATCATCACCTGACCGGCATAGCATCGCAGGATGCCGGATAATACGGATAAAACGGTCGATTTTCCGGCACCGTTTCCGCCGACCAGACAGTATAATTCGCCCTCGCGCACGGAGAAGCTCAGGCCCTGCAAAATATCGCGCCCGCGGCGTTCATAGCGGAAATATGCGCCCGAAACCGTGACCGCATCCGGACGCGGTTTCTCCGGCTGCGGCGGATTTTCAGCGGGCTTTTGCTCCGGCAGCAGCGGCATCATCCAGGTCCGCGCCTCACAGACCGACAGCGGACATTCGCAGTCCGGATGCAGCGCATGATACAGCCGCACCGCCGCAGGCATACCGGCAAGCACCGGTGCATCCGGCGGCAGATGCTTCAGCAGACTGCGCGGTGCATCTTGCATCGTGACCGTGCCGTGCTCCATGAGCAGAAGCTGCGTGCAGAGCGGAATGACCTCCTCAAGCCGGTGCTCCGCGAGCAGAATCGTCACAGAAAAATCCTGATTCAGACGGTGCAGCGTTGTGAGAAAATCCGCTGCCGCAATCGGGTCAAGCTGTGCGGTCGGTTCATCGAGCAGCAGCAGGCGCGGCTGCATGATCATCACGCTTGCCAGATTCAGAAGCTGCTTCTGACCGCCCGATAATGTTGCCGGATCGCGGTCGAGCAGCGCCTCAATCCCGAAATAGGATGCGATCTCCGCGATGCGTCTCTGCATAATATCCGGCGGCGTCTGCATATTTTCCAGCCCGAATGCAAGCTCATGCCAGACCTTGTCCGTCACGATCTGCTGCTCGGGATGCTGCATGACAAAGCCGATCTCCGAAGCGGAAGTGCGTGCATCGAGCTCCGGCAGCGGCGTGCCGCAGAAGCTGACGGTTCCCTGCTGTGTACAGAGCGGTGTCAGCTCACGCTTGAGCATGCGCAGGAGGGTTGTTTTGCCGCAGCCGGTCGCACCGCAGAGCACGGCGAAATCGCCCTGTGCCAGCTGAAAGGATACATCCGACAGCACCGGCGCTTTGCATTCCGGATATGTCACTGTCAGATGCCTGACCGCAAGCGCTTCCATGTCAATGTCTCCTTTCCCTCATGAATCAGCGGCAGCGCCGCAAGCACTGCATATGCCGCGAGAATTGCAAAATACGGCAGCGTTTGTTTTGCCGGTTCATATACCGGATAAAACTGCCATTCCAATACGCCCGAGGCAATGCCCGCGATGACTGCCGCCGAAAGCAGCAGCGATGTCAGCAGCAGGATGAGGTCGCCGGTATGCCAGCGGAAATACGTGAAGCTGCTGCGTTTTCCGATGCCGTAGCCGCGTGCGGACATGCTGTTTGCTGTGATGATGCCGTTCTCGAGCGCCCATGTCAGCAGAATGGAAAAGATGCGCAGCTCGCCGCGGATATCGTCGATCAGATGCCCCTCGCGGTACAGTCCGACCGCGCGCTGCGAAATCCGGATTTTCTGCATCTGCTGACGGAACAGCGTCAGATTGCGCACCGCCATAGAAAAGATCAGCGCGAGCTTCGGCGACAGATACCGGAAGAGATAAAAGAGCTTTTCACTCGTCATGAGATCGGAGAAGCTGCGGAACCAGTAGAGCACCGCAGCCAGCCGGATGCCGGTGACTGCGCCGTAGAACAGTGCCTCCGCGGAATATGCGCGCTGATTGATGAAGAAAAGGACCGTTGTGCCGTGCTGATTCCAGAGCGGATTGAGCAGCGTAAAGAGCAACGGCATGCCGATTGCCGCAATATGAAAACCGATGTGTCTGCTGCCGTTTCGCATAACAAAAAACGCAATCGCACCCAGCAGCGAAATGCCGAGCAGCAGCGGCTCCATGCAGAAAATCGTGATGCACGCCGTCAGCAGCAGATGCACGGTCACTGCCGCCGGATTCATATTTTCAAAGTCCCGCATCTGCTCCCTCCTGTCGGTATCGCTGCGCGATGATGATAATGGGACTTTGTCCCAAATCCTGATTAAGGGATATCCCTTAATTTCTAATTTCTCATTTCTAACTTATATCAATCGCGGCGCAGCCGCACCGCAACTCCTGTCTTCTCACTCCTAACTCCTCACTTCCTCCTTTCTCCTTTCTCCTTCCTCCATATACGAAGATGCCGCTTGATTCACGCTGCTGCGCGAAAATCAAGCGGCTTTTCTTTATCCATTATATCAAAATGGGATTCCAAAGGGACAGCAGCCCCATGATTGATCCGTCGGAGGCACCTCTTACAGCAGCTCGGCGAGCTCAAGAATCAGGCGTTCGGATTTCTCCCAGCCGAGGCAGGGGTCCGTGATCGACTTGCCGTAGCAGCCGCCGTCCACCTTCTGCGCACCGTCCTCGATATAGCTTTCGATCATGAAGCCCTTGACGAGCTTTTTGATATCATTGTTATAGCGGCGCATGCTAAGCACTTCCTTGCAGATACGCGGCTGCTCGAGCGGATTCTTGCCGGAGTTCGCGTGATTCGTGTCAATGATCGCCGCCGGATTTGCAAACTCACCGGTCGCATAAAGCTCCGCGAGATGTGCAATATCCTCATAGTGATAATTCGGCAGCGACTGCCCGTGCTTATTGAGATAGCCGCGCATGATCGCGTGTGCAAAAGGATTGCCCTTGGAATGCACCGCCCAGCCGCGGTAGATAAACGAATGTCCGTGCTGT
>CAMHUJ010000363.1 GCA_946188175.1 uncultured Ruminococcus sp. | reverse complement strand
GAAGCATGCATTGATTACCGGTATCACCGGTCAGGACGGTTCTTATCTTGCAGAGCTGCTGCTTGAAAAGGGCTATGAGGTATACGGCATCTGGCGCCGCAAAAGCGTTGTCGATTACGGCAATATCGCGCATCTCAAAGATCAGATTCGCCTGATCTATGCGGATATGACCGATCTGGTCTCGCTGATCTCCGCCATGCGGATCTCGCAGGCGGATGAGGTCTATAATCTCGCGGCACAGAGCTTTGTCGCCACAAGCTGGGAGCAGCCCGTCGCAACGGCGGAGATCGACGCGCTCGGCGTCACGAATCTGCTCGAAGCGATCCGGATCGTCAAGCCGGAGGCTCGGTTCTATCAGGCTTCAACCTCGGAAATGTTCGGCAAGGTGCAGGAGATTCCCCAGAAGGAGACCACGCCCTTCTATCCGCGCAGCCCCTACGGCGTCGCAAAGCTCTACGGTCACTGGATCACCAAGAATTACCGCGAGAGCTTCGGGCTCTTTACCTGCTCGGGCATCCTTTTTAACCATGAATCGGAGCGCCGCGGCAAGGAGTTTGTCACGCGCAAGATCACCGATGCCGCTGCGAGGATCTCGCTCGGCGTGCAGGAGTATGTCGAGCTCGGCAATCTCGATGCAAAGCGCGACTGGGGACATTCGCAGGATTATGTCCGCGCGATGTGGCTGATGCTTCAGCAGGATGCGCCGGATGATTATGTCGTCGCAACCGGCGAGACGCGCTCGGTCCGCGAATTTGCAGAATGTGCATTCCGTGCGCTCGGCATGGATATCGAATGGCAGGGCGAGGGCGTCGATACCGTCGGCATCAACAAGGCAAACGGCAAAACGGTCGTGAAGGTCAATCCGAAATTCTACCGTCCGGCAGAGGTCGAGCTGCTGCTCGGCGATCCGACCAAGGCGGAGCAGAAGCTCGGCTGGAAGCGTGAGATTTCGTTCGATGCGCTGGTGACACGCATGGCGCAGAATGATCTCAGTCTGGTCAGGGATGAACTCGGCATCTGATTCTTTTGCCGGAGGCATATGAAACATGAATATCGCATTTGACGCAAGTCCGCTGATCGGAGACCAGATCTCCGGCGTGGGCTGGTGTGAGGCAAACTTAACGGATGCGCTGACACAGCTGCATCCGGAGGCGCAATACCGGTTTGAATATTTCACGCTGCGTTCGCCGGAGGAGAAGAAACGGCGGATGCAGCCCTTTGTCCGCGAAAATACGCCGCTGCATCCGGCAAGATTTTCGCCGCTTGCCTATCGTCTGCTCTCAAATTTCGTGCCGGTGCCTTACTGTGCATTTCAGGGCAAATGGGCGGATGTGACGCATTTTTTCAATTATATCGTGCCGCCGTTCGTCCACGGGAAAACTGTCGTCACGGTGCATGATATGGTACTCAGGGCATATCCGGAGACCATGCGCAGACGGACGCGGCTTCTGCTGCAAACCGGCTTGAAGCGTTCGATGAAGCGTGCCGACCGTATCGTCACAGACAGCGAATTCTCCCGCTCGGAGATCATCAAATATTATCCGGATATGGCGGAGAAAATCCGTGTCGTACCCTGCGGCGTGGACCGGACGCGCTTTCAGCCTGCTTCGGAGCAGGAGATCAGAAAGGTGCGCAAGATTCATCATCTGCCGGAGCGCTATTTTCTCTATCTCGGAACACTTGAGCCGCGCAAGAATCTCGTGCGGCTGATCCGCGCCTATGCGATGCTGCGTGAGCGGTATCCGGATGCACCGGCGCTCGTGCTCGCAGGCGGCAAGGGCTGGCAGTATGAGCGGATTTTTGAGGCATCCGCTTCGCCCGATGTGCGCGGACATATCGTATTTCCTTCCTATATCCCCTCGGAGGATATGGCTGCGGTCTATTCCGGCGCGCTGGCATTTGTATTTCCGTCGCTCTATGAGGGCTTCGGTATGCCGCCGCTGGAGGCAATGGCGTGCGGATGTCCCGTACTGACCTCGAAAACGGCATCGCTGCCGGAGGCGGTCGGGAATGCGGCACTGCTCTGCAATCCGCTGAAAATCCGCGCGATTGCAAGAGGCATGGAGCTGCTGCTGACGCGCGAAAGCCTGCGGAACCTGCTCATTGAGCGCGGATTCCGCCGCGCGGAGGAGATGAGCTGGGAGGCAGCCGCAGAAAAGCTGTATCAGGTATACGGCGAATTACAGGAGAAGGAGTGAGCACAGATGCAGCATCAGGGAACCGTCACACTGGAAACAGACAGACTGATCCTGCGGCGTTTTACCGTTGCGGATGCACCGGCTATGTACCGGAACTGGGCATCCTCGAAGGATGTGGCACGCTTTCTGACATGGGAGCCGCATAAAAATGCGGAGGAGACGGAAGCGCTGCTGAAGGAATGGGTGAAGGCATATGATGCGCCGGACTGCTATAACTGGGCGATTGCGCTGAAACCCGAGGGCAGACTGATCGGCAATATCTCCGTTGTGCATATGTATCCGGAGACCGCATGTGCGGTGCTCGGATACTGCATGGGCGAGCGCTGGTGGGGCTGCGGCTATATGCCGGAAGCCGGCGGCGCCGTACTGCAATATCTGTTTGATACGGTCGGCGTGAACCGCATTGCGGCAAATCACGATATTGCAAATCCGAAATCCGGCAGAGTGATGCAGAAGCTCGGCATGCGCTATGAGGGCACACTCCGGCAGCAGGGCTACGCAAGAGGCAGAGTCTTTGACGATGTCTGGTACGGCATCCTTGCAGAGGATTACCGGAGGCTGAAAGAGCATGCCGAAAAATAACTGTCCGCGTCTGCTGATTGCCGGAAAGGCGTATGCGCCCCATATCGGCGGCATCGAGACCGTCATGCAGCAGACTGCGGAATATATGCGCAGATACGCGAAAACAAAGGTGCTCTGCTGCCGCGATGAGCTTGGTCTGACCAAAAAAGAGAAAATCCGCGGCGTGCCTGTGACCTATGCGGGCAGCTTCGGAACCGTCGCCTCGTGTCCGGTTTCATTCTCCTATCTCGGCGAATTCCGGCGCAAGGTCATGCTTGCGGATACCGTCGAGCTGCATCTGCCGTTTCCGGTTGCCGATCTGGCGCTGCTGCTCTCGGGCTATAAGGGACGCGTGGTCGTTGCATGGCACAGCGATGTCGTGCGGCAGAAGCATATGCTCACGCTCTATAAGCCGCTGATGAAATGGCTGCTGAAACGTGCCGATGCGATTCTCGTTGCGACAAAAGCGCATATCGACAGCTCGCCGTATCTGCCGCCGTTTCGGGAGAAATGCGTGATCGTGCCCTACGGCATTGATCCGGCAGAGTATGAAATCCGTCCGCATCTGACGCCGCTTTCCGCGCAGCTGCGTGACAAACATGCAAAGAAGATTTTATTCACCGGTCGTCTGGTGTATTATAAAGGTGCAGA
>CAMHUJ010000362.1 GCA_946188175.1 uncultured Ruminococcus sp. | reverse complement strand
CAAATCACTGTCAGCTGACGGTCAATTCCTTCGGCGGCGCGCATACCTATATCGCAGGCAACCGCTGCGACAAACCGCTCGGCAATCACGCCGCAAAAACTGCCTATAACCTCTATGAAGTCAAGCGGCAGCTTTTGCAGAAATACCGCAGCAATACGGTCACGGAGGGACAGAAAACAATCGGCATTCCGCTCGCGCTGAATCTCTATGAGCTGCTGCCGTTCTGGCACACGCTGCTGACAAAGCTCGGCTTCAATGTCATTGTCTCGCCGGATTCGACGCGCAAGCTCTATCTCTCCGGTCAGCATACGATCCCTTCGGATACGATCTGCTTTCCGGCAAAGCTGCTGCACGGTCATATCGAAGCATTGCTCGCGCAGAAGCCCGATGCGATATTCTATCCCTGCATGAGCTACAATGTCGATGAGGGCGCAGGCGACAATCACTATAACTGTCCGGTCGTCGCCTATTATCCGGAGGTTGCAAAAATCAATATCAAGGCGCTCCGCGATACCGAATATATCCATGAATTTGTCGGCATTCACAACCGGAAGGCGTTTCCGGCAAAGTTCCGCGAGATCATGCACGCGCACGGCTTCACCGCACTGACGCAGAAGCAGATCAAGGCGGCGGCAGATGCCGCATACGCAGAATATGAGCGCTATATGGCGGCTGTCCGCGGCAAGGCAACGGAATTCCTCGAGATTGCCCGCATGAAGCATATGCCGGTTATCGTGCTCGCAGGCAGACCGTATCACATCGACCCAGAGGTCAATCATGCGCTTGATCAGCTCATCTGCGGACTCGGCGCCGTGATCGTCAGTGAGGACGGCATCAGCAGTCTCATGGAGCCGTTCCGCACGACCGTTCTCAATCAGTGGACCTATCACGCAAGACTGTATCTTGCGGCAAAATATGTCGCCGAAGCACTGCCCGAGGAGCAGATCAACCTCGTGCAGTTTGTCTCCTTCGGCTGCGGCGTCGATGCCGTCACAACCGATGAGGTGCGCGCAATCCTTGAAAAAGCAGGAAAGATTTACACGCAGCTCAAAATCGACGAGGTGACCAATACAGGTGCCGCAAAAATCCGTCTGCGCAGTTTATTTGCCGCTGCCGGACTGAATGAATCTGCAAGGAAGTGAAACTTTGGCAACCAACGAGCTTTATCCCGAATTTACCGCGGAAATGAAAAAAACGCATACCATTCTGATTCCGAATGCGCTGCCGGTACATTTCAGCCTTATGGGCTCCGTGTTCCGCGACGCCGGATACAATGTTGCGTTCCTCGATTATTCCGGTCAGAAGGTCATTGACACCGGTCTGAAATATGTGCACAATGATGCGTGCTATCCGGCGATTGTCGTCATCGGGCAGCTGATCTATGCACTGGAATCCGGCGATTTTGACCCGCAGAAATCCGCGCTGATGCTTTATCAGACGGGCGGCGGATGCCGTGCCTCGAATTATGTCCATATGCTGCGCAAGGCGCTGAAAAAAGCAGGGCTTTCGTATGTGCCGGTCGTATCGGTCAATTTCGGCGGCATTGAGAAAAACAGCGGCTTCGATATCTCCCCGCTGATGTTCCTCAAGGGTCTGATTACATGGCTGTACGGCGATTTTGTGATGCTGCTCCGCAATCAGATTCTCCCCTACGAGAACAATCAGGGCGACGCAAGAGTCATTATGGAAAAATGGCGCATCTCCCTGACCGATCAGATCCGCAGGAACAAGGGTCTGACATTCTCCGAGATCAAGCGCAATTTCCGCGCGATTGCGTCCGATTTTGCGGCGATTCCGATTACAAAGGTACCGAAGCCGAAGGTCGGCATTGTCGGCGAGCTGTATGTCAAATACGCAGATTTCGGCAACGATCATCTGCCGGATTTCCTCGTGGAGCAGGGTGCAGAGGTCATGGTGCCGGGTATTCTGGGCTTTGCGCTCTACAGCCTCAATATCGGGAGAGAGAATTTCCGCCTCTACGGCGACCGCAAGGGCGTGAATTTCAGCCGTGCCGCCGTCCGGTATGTCGAAATGCTCGAAAAGATCATGCTCAAGGTGCTCGGAGAGTATCCGCAGTTTGAGAAACCGATTCCGTTTCCGGCGCTGAAAAAACTCGGCGAAAAGACGATCAGCACCGGCGTCTGCATGGGCGAGGGCTGGCTCCTGACCGCCGAAATGGCAGAGCTGATCGAAAAGGGCTACAGCAATATTGTCTGCGTGCAGCCGTTCGGATGCCTGCCGAATCATATCGTCGGCAAGGGCATGATCCGCGCGATGAACGAGCAGTATAAGCAGGCAAATATCTGCGCAATCGACTATGACCCCGGCGCTACGCGCGTCAATCAGCAAAACCGCATCAAGCTGATGCTCTCCATTGCCCGCGAAAACATGGAAAAGGCATAAGAATGCCATATCAAAAAAAACATAACAGAGGAAAGCCGCTTGCGTATGCACCATGCATACTTCAAGCGGCTTTCTGATATGTAATTCTGCCGGACAAACCGAAATTATAATCCGGCGTCACGGTCATATGACTTCCGTCCGTCTCAAACAGCACGGAACCGTCCAGATCGGTGCGATACACCGCACATCCGATCTCATGCAGCCTGCGGAGTGTTCGCTCCGCCGGATGCCCGTAATCATTCATTGCACCGCAGGAGACCGCTGCGTATTCCGGTCTGACCGCATCCAGAAATGCCGCCGTCGAGGAATGACTGCTGCCGTGATGTCCGGCTTTCAATACATCCGCAGAAAGCGGCAGTCCGGCTTCCAGCATCGCCTGCTCCCCTGCCTCGCCCAGATCACCCGTAAACAGGAACCGCCGCCTGCCGCAGCACACACGGCAGACCAGTGAGCAGTCGTTCAAATCCTCAAACTTTGTGTTGTCCGTGCTGAGAAATTCCAGCTCCGCCGCGCCGAGCGGCACAGTCGCTCCGCATTCCGGTGTCCGGACGGGAATCTGCTTCTTCTCCGCAATTTCAAGGATATGCGTAAACGACCAGACCGTCGGCATCAGATTTTCAGGTATCTCCGGCAGATACAGCGCGCCGACCGGTATCTGTTCGAGCACTGCGGCAAGTCCGCCGATATGATCGGCATGCGGATGCGAATTGATCACGCAGTCAAGCCGGTTTACGCCTGCCGCCCGGATCATCTGCACAACGGATGTCCCGCGGTCCGGTTCGCCGCCGTCAATCAGAACACCGTGCGAATCCGTGCAGAGCAGGACCGCATCCCCCTGCCCGACATCCAGCAGGAACACGCGCAGCGAATCTGCCGGAACCGGCGCCGTCCGCGGCTTTGTCAGGAACCAGAGCGTTCCGGCTGCAACAGTGGTCAGTATCACAAATATCAGATACAGCGGAAGCCGTTTGCGGAAGGCTTCCCGTTTTGAGGCACGCTTTTTGCGGCGG
>CAMHUJ010000361.1 GCA_946188175.1 uncultured Ruminococcus sp. | reverse complement strand
GTAGGTGAAGAGAGTTGCCACCATAACGGATTCTGCCACCTTGGAATAACCGCCCTCTGCTGCAAACTTGGGGTTGGTGTAGGTCTGGAAGCTCTCACCCGGAGTATCGGAATAGCAGGAGAGGTTGATGCAGTCGTTCCAGTCTGCGCGCATTGCCAGCGGGAGACCGTGCGGGCCGAGATTGTTGACAATGTGATAGAACGAAACCGTCAGGTGATCGAGCATCGGCTTTGCCTTGGACTCGTCATTGTCATAGGGAACCGGCTGATCGAGGATGCCCCAGTCTCCGGACTCCTTGATATAGGCGCCGACGGAGAGGATCATCCACAGCGGATCGTCGGAGAAGTCGCCGCCGATATCGGAATTGCCCTTCTTGGTAAGCGGCTGATACTGGTGATAACATCCGCCATCCTCGAGCTGGGTGGAAGCGAGGTCGATCAGGCGCTCTCTTGCTCTGTCCGGAATCTGGTGGACGAAGCCGAGGATATCCTGATTGGAGTCACGGAAGCCCATGCCTCTGCCGATGCCGCTCTCGAAGTAGGATGCGGAACGGGAGAGGTTGAAGGTGACCATGCACTGATACTGGTTCCAGATATTGACCATGCGGTTGACCTTGTCATCCGAGGTATTGACATTGAAGATGCCGAGCAGCTTATCCCATGCGGCTTTCAGCTCTGCAAGACCGGCAGCGACCTTTTCAGGCGTGTTGTACTTCTCGATCATTGCATGTGCTTTTTCCTTGTTGATCGTGACGCCGTCCGCCTCGAACTTCTTGTCAGCCGGCATCTCGACATAACCGAGGATGAAGACAAGCGTCTTGCTCTCGCCCGGCTTCAGGGTGATCTCCTTGTAGTGAGAGGCAATCGGGGACCAGCCGTCTGCAAAGGAATTGGAAGCCTTGCCGTTCGTGACAGCCTGCGGATCGCCGAAGCCGTTGTAGAGACCGATGAATGCATCGCGGTCGGTATCATAGCCGTCAATCGTATCATTGACAGTATAGAATGCGAAGTGATCGCGTCTGTCGCGGTACTCGGTCTTGTGATAGATCGTCGAGCCCTCGACCTCGACTCTGCCGGTCGAGAAGTTTCTCTGGAAGTTCGTGCAGTCATCCTGCGCATCCCAGAGACACCATTCTGCAAAGGAGAACAGCTTGAAGCTCTTTGCCGCGCCGCCCTCATTGGTCAGAACGAGCTGCTGCACTTCGCCGTCATAATTCTGCGGAACAAAGAAGGTTGCCTCTGCCTTGAGGTCATTTTTCTTACCGGTGATGACGGTATAGCCCATGCCGTGACGGCACTCATAGAAATCAAGTGCGGTCTTGACCGGCGACCAGCCCGGATTCCAGACGGTTCCGTTATCGGAGATATAGAAATATCTGCCGCCCATGTCAATCGGGACATTGTTATAACGGTAACGGGTAATGCGGCGCAGACGGGCATCCTTATAGAAGCTGTAGCCTCCGGCGGTATTGGAGATCAGCGAGAAAAATGCCTGCGTTCCGAGGTAATTGATCCACGGATAAGGCGTCTGAGGAGACTGAATGACATACTCCTTGCGCACATCATCAAAATGACCAAATGACTTCATTGTGTTACGCTCCTTTTTGCAGAATTGCATTCATATTTTGCGACACCGCGCAATTATTGCGCAGATATACAATATTATAGCACAACTTGTACAATTTTACAAGCCGCTATTTTCACGAATTTTCCAAGCAAACCTACAGCATATTACACAAAGTACAAAAACGCAAAGCGAAAAAGCGACCTGCCCCGCAGTTCTTCCGCGGAACAGGTACGCTGTCGGTTTGTCCGGAGATGCGTAATTATCAGTATCCCAGATTCTCGGCGACCAGAATCACATGGATCCGGTTCGGGCGGCGCTGGAAACCGGAGACAACATAGGAACAGCAGATGCGCTGCTCCGCTCTGCATCCCGCGGCAAGCTCACCCTTGATGCCTGCGCAGATGCCGGTCTTTGTGCAGGGCGTATCCTGATGCAGGCGCATTGCATTGACCGGCGCCGCAAGACATCGCACGCGCCTGACCGCCGCAGGAATATCCGGCACGATCTTATTCGCGCCCGCGACCACGATCACGGAATCCGGACCGTAGATCAGCGCAGCGACGCGGTTTCCGTTGCCGTCTACATTATAGAGCTCGCCCTGCTCGGTGACGGCATTGCTGCTCATGAGATAGCAGTCGGCACTGAAGCTCCTGCGGTAGAGCGCCGGAATCTCCTCCGGCTTGACGGCTGCTCTGTCGAGATAATCGTAATCGCCCGCACGCAGCATTTCGGTGATGCCGCATTCATCGAGCGTCATGGAGCCGCCGCTTGCAATCACGGCGCCCTTCGGAAGCAGCTCCCGCACCTTTTCAAGCGCCTCCGCCTTCGTTTTCACCCAGCAGGCATCCATGCGGTTTGCCTGTAAGGCTTTGACGGTTCGCTCCAGCTTCATCTCCAGATGCGCGTTCATCGGTTCGTGTACAGAATAATCAGACATTTTTTCAATCCTCCCGCGTGTTGAATTTGAAATTAGAAATTAGAAATTAGGAATTGCGGTGTCCGCTGCGCGGACAAATCTGAAAATCATCCCGCTGAGCCTGTAATATGCAGGGGGTTGGGGCGGAGCCCCATTCAAAATCATCGTTTTGCGATACCGCAATTTCTCATTCCTCATTTCTCATTTCTAAAAAAGTCAGCAGGAACATGAACTGTCATGCTCCTGCTGTCATTTCACATCAATGGCCGCCGTACATGCCGTAATAGCTCTGCATCAGCGCCTGCTGATAGCCGAGATAATCGAGGTCCAGAACCTTATAGCGCTTGAAGGCGCGGTTATTTCTGGTGCTCGGCAGATCATTTGCGATATTTTCGAGCTTCTTGAGGAACGCATCGTCATAGATTTCATGGCGGACGCTCTCGATTCTGCTCTCATTCCAGAGGTCATCGTCGGTCATACGCTCGGTGATATCCAGCTTGACAACGACGTAGTAGCACTCATCGTCCTTGATCAGCTCCGGCTTGAGCACTGCGGTCTTTTCGTCTGCCAGCCAGTTATAGACCTTTTCGCAGGGCGTATAGCTCGGCTCGGTCGTGGTTTCATCCTTCTTTTCCTCATCCGGCTTTGCCGTGGTGCTGACAGCCAGAATGTGCTCATTCTCAAAGTTATAGGTTGCAGCAGTGGTCGTCGTGGTCTCAGTGGTTGTCGTGGTGCCGGTCGTGGCTACGGTCGTATTCTCCGCTTCCTCGTCCTCATCAGCATCCTTCTTCTCATCCGCGTCCTTGTCCTCGTCTGCATCCTTCTTCTCGTCCGCATCCTTCTTCTCGTCTGCGTCCTTGTCCTCGTCTGCATCCTTCTTCTCGTCCGCGTCCTTCTTCTCGTCCGCATCCTTCTTCTCGTCTGCGTCCTTATC
>CAMHUJ010000360.1 GCA_946188175.1 uncultured Ruminococcus sp. | reverse complement strand
GATATTGGGGAAAAATTCGCTCATGATAATGGTTCCTCCGTTCAAAAATTAAAAATTAAAGGGAAAACGTTTTGCTCAGACACGCGGTTCCGGTGAGCTGTTCGCTCAGCGGATCGGGCTGACATGTTCCGGCATACAGCGTATAGTTTTTGCCGCGCACCGCACGCACGCCGTTTTCATCAACAGATGTGAATGCGATCTCCGGAATCTCAGTCTCCACGGTCTTTGTCTCACCGGCTGCGAGATGCACGCGGACGAATCCGCAAAGAGAAGGATACGGCGCCGCACAGGCACTGTCGTCCTTGAGATAAAGCTGAACGACATCGTCCGTATCGGTCTTGCCGGTGTTTGTGATTTTCATTGTGACCTTTCTGCCGCTGACAGCCAGATCGGAGCAAACGGTCTTGGAATAGGTCAGTCCGTATCCGAAGGGATACAGGATATTATCTCTGGTATAGCGGTAGGTACGTCCTGCCATGTTGTAATCATCGAAAGCAGGCAGCTTGTCGGCGTCTTCATAGAAGGTGACCGGCAGCTTTCCGGACGGCGATACCTTACCGAACAGGATATCGGCAAGCGCCTTGCCGCCGCTCTGTCCGGGATACCATGCATGAATCACTGCGTCGCAGTCAGCCTCGACATTGATCGCACTGCCGACCGCAGCAACAATAATGACCGGCTTGCCCTTTTCCATGACCTTGGAAACGAGCAGACGCTGGGATTCCGGAAGCCGGAGGTCGATCTTGTCGCCGGAGGCGAACTCATTGCCCGCGTCGCCCTCCTCGCCCTCGATATAGGGGTCCAGTCCGACGCAGAGAATCACGAGATCGGACTGCTCCGCGACGGTCTCGGCTTCTGCGAGACGGTCGTTTGCTCTTGCCAGATTGCTGACGCGGTCTTTGTAGAGGTGGCAGCCCTCTGCGCAGAGGACTCTGCCGTCGAAGGCATCCTGAATGCCCTCAAGGAAAGTGATATAGCGGTCAGCCGTGCCGCAGTAGTTGCCTTCGAGTGCTGCGCGGCTGTTTGCATTCGGTCCGATCACGCCGATCGTCTTGTACTTCGATGCATCCAGCGGCAGAATGCCGTTGTTTTTCAGAAGCACCATAGACTTTCTCGCGTAGTCAAGTGCGAGGTCCTTGTGCTCCTTGCATGCAACGATAGAATACGGCAGATCGTCATATTTCGTATGCTGATCGAGCATACCGAGGCGGATTCTTGTCCGCATCACATTGACGCATGCCCTGCGGATGTCGTCCTTTGTGATGAGCCCTGCATGCAGCGCATCCATGAGCTTATCGTAAACTCTGCCGGCATTGAGATCACAGCCGCTCCTGATCGCAGATGCGGCGGTCTCCTCAGCGGATGCCGTCAGACCGTGATTTGTGTGGAAATCCTCGAGTGCACCGAAGTCGGAAACGAAGTGACCGTCGAAGCCCCATTCCTTCAGCTTTTCCTGAAGCACGGTGCTTGCGCAGGCGCCCTCGCCGTTGACGCGGTTATACGCGCCCATGACACTCTCGACCTTCGCATCCTGCACCAGCGCACGGAATGCCGGAAGGTATGTATCCTCCATATCATGTGCATTCGCCTTCGCATCGAAGGAATGCCGGATCGCCTCCGGACCGCTGTGTACTGCGAAATGCTTTGCGCATGCGGAAGTTCTCAGATGCTCCTTGTCATCGCCCTGCAGGCCGTTGACAAACGCCTTGCCGAGCTCGGATGTCAGGAACGGGTCCTCACCGTAGGTTTCCTGTCCTCTGCCCCAGCGCGGATCGCGGAAAATATTGATATTCGGCGACCAGATCGAAAGACCTTTGTAGATATCGCGGTCGCCGTGTTTTGCAAATTCATTGTGCTTTGCACGCTGCTCCGTCGAAACGACCTCACCTGCACGCTGCACTGCCTTCTGATCGAACATTGCAGCCATTGCAATCGCCTGCGGGAACATCGTTGCCACACCGGCGCGTGCCGCACCGTGCAGACCCTCATTCCACCAGTTATACGCCGGAATGCCGAGACGCTCGACCGCCGGTGCATCATAAATGAGCTGTGCCGCCTGCTCCTCTGTAGTCAGCCGATCAACCAGATCCTCTGCACGCTCCAGCGCAGTCAGCTTCTCATCACGGAATTTTTCCAATACAGTACCTCCCGTTTCATCAGTTGTGACTTTCGTCGCTTCTGAAGAAATATATATATATGTATGTCAGAACGTGTTACCGTCCTTTGCTCAGGGATGCGATGACCTGCTCCGGCGTCAGATCGGTTTCACGGATCTCCCATGTCTCCTCAATGACCGCCGACTCGCCGGGTTGATATGCACGCAGCGCACCGAGCAGCTCGCATTCCAGAAAATGCTTATTGGTAAAGGTTTCAAAGTTGCAGGCAAAATCGGGATACTGAACCGAGCCGTCGTATCCGTCAAAGTTCAGCTTGAAAACCTGATTGCCCGCGCAGTAGACCGCGTAGCCCTCGGTGACATTGAAGCCGACCTTAAAGGACTTCGCCGCACCGGTATCATGCCGGAGCGTCGCATAGGAATCCGTCATCAGAAAACGGCTGTCCTTGATATCAGTATAGCTCCAGAGTGCCACGGTGCGGTTCGGAAGGAAGCCGGTCTGCTCCGTGCTGAGCGGGACAAACTCCGTGCCGCCGCCTGCAAGTCCGGTCACGGACCACGGCGCAAACACTGCGGGTTCCTCCGAGATATTGCGGATTTCATTGCGGATCTGTACCGAATTGCCCTCGGACATCTTTACGGAAAGAATGAACTGCTTGCCGAAGGGCGTTGCCTTCGGGGTCAGTGTCAGAACGCCGCCGGAAAAATCCCAGTCAACCTTGCTGTTATCGGGATAATAGGTTTCCGGCATGACCTCGGGAGCCGCCCAGAGCCGGTGGCCGCCGTAGGCATACCAGGTGCCGTAGCCCTTTGTCAGCTCACAGAAATCTCTGCGCACATCCTCAAACAGGATGTTGCCGTTTCCGCGGGTACCGAAATAGATGATGCGCGGTCCGACATCGAGGGTTGCGATGAGCCTGATGACGCCGTTTTCGAGACAGATGCATCTGCCGAAATTCTGGTAGGAAATCTCATTGCATAGAATCGCCATATATTGCTCCTTTCCGCTTTAACTGTATTATATCCGATGTCTATGAAATAGGCTAATCAAAAATTGCGAATAACTTACTGATTTTTGCGCACTCGCCACAAAATCGCGGAAACTTCTTTACAAAATTGTTACTTTGCGCTATAATATAAATGAACAGAATTGCCGCCCGGCAATTTGAAACCGCAAATTATGAACGATTCGCCCCTGAATGGTTCTGGAAAGGAGACCAAAAATGATCAAAAATCTTTCCGGTGATTATGAAACCGTCGAATACGAAAACAAACGATTTGTCATGCTTTATGACAACAATGAGGTT
>CAMHUJ010000359.1 GCA_946188175.1 uncultured Ruminococcus sp. | reverse complement strand
GCAGGGGAGGGCTTTCTCACTGCGCCATTATACATCGAAACCGAGCGCCGTGGCAAGGACCGCGCGGACAAGCCGGAGTATAAAGTGAAAATCTCGGCGGCTTTCTGCTTTTCCAATAAGGTGAATCTGATCGAGTATTATCATAACTCCTCCTGGCTGGAGCATGGCGGCGCGCCGGAGAAAGCGACGCGCAGCGCCTTCACCTCCGCGATCGATAATTACATCAAGCAGCAGGGGAAGTATCAGAAAAACGAGAGCAAGATCTCGTTTCAGGACGTGCAGGACTGCCTGATTCTGGTCACGAACTGCTTCTCTACCGTCACCTCCTATGAGAACCAGACGAAGAAAGCGATCACCAATAAGTTTGTGCAGGAGGCGATGACCGCCTTCTTCAAGGAACAGCTGGAGATTTACTTCATCGAGCACAAGGCGGAAGCGGATCGCATTCTGGAGCAGGTGCTCATCAACAAGCGCAGCCGCGAGCAGGCGGAAAAGGCGCGCCAGAATCTGAAAAAGAAGCTCACCGGCAATCTGGATCTCTCCAATCGCGTGCAGAAGTTTGTCGACTGCCGCTCCAAGGACGTCACGCGGCGCGAGATCTATATCGTGGAGGGCGACTCGGCCCTCGGCGCCTGCAAGCTCTCGCGCGACGCGGAGTTTCAGGGCATCATGCCGGTGCGCGGCAAGATTCTCAACTGCTTGAAGGCGGACTATACCCGCATCTTCAAAAGCGATATCATCACCGATTTGATGCGTGTGCTCGGCTGCGGCGTGGAGGTGCAGCACAAGGGCGCGAAGGATCTGTCTTCGTTCAATCTGGAAAGCCTCCGCTGGAACAAGATCATCATCTGCACCGACGCCGACGTAGACGGATTCCAGATCCGCACGCTGATTCTCACCATGCTCTACCGCCTCGCGCCGACGCTGATCCGCGAGGGCTACGTCTATATCGCGGAGTCGCCGCTCTATGAGATCGAGAGCAAGGGGAAGACCTATTTTGCCTATTCCGACCGTGAGAAAGCGGAGATCGTGGAGAGTCTGAACGGCGCGAAAGCGACGATCAACCGCTCCAAGGGTCTCGGTGAGAACGATCCGGACATGATGTGGATGACCACGATGAATCCGGAATCCCGCAAGCTGATCCGCGTGATGCCGGAGGATGTGGAGCGCACGGCGCTCATGTTCGACCTGCTTCTCGGGGATAACCTCGCGGGCAGAAAGGAACACATTGCGCAATTCGGCAGCCAGTTCCTCGATCTGGCTGATATTTCCTGACAGGAGGGAAAACCATGCATATCAAAACTGCCAGAAAAGTGGTTTTATGGTCTATGATTTTGTCTGTTGCCTTTGCTGTGATCGGACTCGTCTTTTTTGAGCCCGGCACGGTGGCAAGCCTGTATGTCACGTTTGCAGCCTTCGGCCTGATGCTTGTCTCCATCATTGTCTTGTTCACTCTGTGCCGCTGCCCGTGGTGCAATCAGCGCGTGACGCACGGACTGATGAAGGCGGAGTACTGCCCTCATTGCAAAAAAGATTTTGATACCGGTCTGAAGTATAAAAAGAAGAAAAAGTAAACCGCTGACAAGTGCTATTTTAGAGGGAGCTGAGCCTATGTTCCGGGAAGTTGCAAGGAAAAAACAGGTACTTACGAAGGAAGAATGTTTGGAAGTGCTGAAGACCGCGCCGCGCGGCGTTCTGTCCGTCATTGGCGATGACGGATATCCTTATGGAACGCCGATCAACCACCTCTACTGCGAAGAGGATGGAAAGATTTACTTCCATGGCGGTAAAAAAGGACATAAAATCGACGCAATGCATGCCTGCAACAAGGTCAGCTTTGTCTGCACTGACGGCGGGAAGCCGGCGGAGGAAGGCTGGTGGCTTCGCTTCCGCAGCGTGGTTGTGTTTGGACGTGTCGAATTCGTTGAGGATCCGGCTGTGATCGATCGCGTTGTGCGCCGGATCACGAAGAAGTTCATTGAAGACGAGGAGTACTTCCGGCAGGAGCTGCTGGAGGCCGGAGACCGCACGCTGGTTTTCTCCCTGACGCCGGAGCATATGACCGGCAAAACCGTAAACGAACGATAAAGGAAGATCTGTTTCTATGCCGAGAAAGAAAGCTGCTCCGCAGCCGAAAAAGAACGAGAACCCCAACGTTGTCGGTTTGAAGGCGGAGGTCATCTCGCAGCCCATTACCGAGACGCTGGAGCAAAACTATATGCCGTACGCCATGAGCGTCATCGTGTCGCGCGCGATTCCGGAGATTGACGGCTTCAAGCCGAGTCACCGGAAGCTGCTGTATACGATGTACAAGATGAACCTGCTCACCGGCGGACGAACAAAATCCGCCAATATCGTCGGTCAGACGATGCGCCTCAATCCGCACGGCGACGCCGCGATTTACGAGACGATGGTGCGCCTTTCCAAGGGCTACGGCGCATTGCTGACGCCTTTTGTGGATTCCAAGGGCAACTTCGGCAAGGTGTTTTCCCGTGATATGAGCTATGCCGCCTCGCGTTATACGGAGGCAAAGCTTGCGGATATCTGCAAGGAGCTGTTCGGAGAGATCGACAGCGACACTGTTGATTTTGTCGACAACTATGACGGCACCATGAAGGAGCCGACGCTGCTGCCGACGACATTTCCAAACGTGCTTGTGAGCGCCAATACCGGCATCGCTGTCGGCATGGCAAGCCAGATCTGCGGCTTCAATCTCAGCGAGGTCTGTGAGACGACCATCGCGCTGCTGCAGAATCCGGAGCATGACATTCTCTCTACGCTGCCCGCGCCGGACTTTCCGACCGGCGGCGAGATCCTCTATGACCGTGCGGAGATGGAAGAGATCTATCGCACGGGACGCGGCGGCGTGAAGGTGCGTGCCCGCTGGCGGCATCTGCCGAAGGAAAACATCATCGAAATCTACGAGATCCCTTATTCCACCACGAGCGAAGTGATCATCGACAAGGTCGCCGAGCTGGTGAAGACCGGGAAGCTGCGCGAGATTTCCGATATGCGCGATGAGACGGATCTGAGCGGCTTGAAGCTCGCCATCGATCTCAAGCGCGGCACGGATCCGGAAAAGCTCATGGCGAAGCCTGCAATTTCAACATTCTCATTGCGGGAAATCCCCGTGTCATGGGCGTCGGTGAGATCCTTGATGAGTGGATTGCCTGGCGCCAGGAGTGCATTCGCCGCAGAGTTTACTTTGACCTCAAGAAAAAGAAGGATAAGCTGCATCTGCTGCTTGGTCTTGCCAAGATCCTGCTGGATATCGATAAGGCGATCGCCATCATCCGCAACACTGAGAAAGAAGCCGACGTCATTCCGAACTTGATGGCGGGCTTTGATATCGATGAGATTCAGGCGAATTACGTCGCGGAGATCAAGCTGCGCAACATCAACCGCGAATACATCCTCAAGCGCA
>CAMHUJ010000358.1 GCA_946188175.1 uncultured Ruminococcus sp. | reverse complement strand
TCCGCAGAAAATGCAACGAAAAGCCGTTATTTTCACGGTCTTCCGCACCGGAGAAAATACACAGCGTATACACAAAAACAGCCCTATCAGGATTCTGATAAGGCGCCCCGTTGCATTGCGTATACTATTATAGCACAAAGCGCGGATTTTGTCAAGTAATCCGCTGCACCGGACGAAAAGAAAGGTAAAACAGACAATTATGCATTGACATTCCATGCAGAATCCGGTATAATGTATACAGATTGTAAGGCAGGAGCACAAAGAGGGACGCTCCTGCGTGAATGGAGAAGGTTATGCGAAAACGTGTGGGGACGCTTTGCATTTCGATGACGCTCCTGCTCTGTACCGCCGGCTGCGGCAGTTCTTCGGGTACTGCGCCGGAACGCACGATCCGGTTTTCATGGTGGGGCGGCGAATCGCGGCATCAGGCGACTGCCGGTGCAGTGCGCGCTTTTGAAAATCAGCATCCCGATATCCGCGTGCAGACGGAGTACGGTGCGTGGAACGGCTGGGAGGATGCTGCCGCCGCCGCGCTCTATGCCGGAACCGAGCCGGATGTCATGCAGGTCAATCAGAACTGGCTCCGCGATTATCAGTCCGACGGGAGCGGCTTTCTCGATCTCAATGCCTACAGCAATATCATCGACCTCTCGCAGTACGATCCTTCGGTGCTGGAAATGTGTACCGAAGACGGCGCACTTCGCTGCATCCCGATCAGCGAGACCGGCAGAGTCTTTTTCTGGAATGAGACAACCTTTGCAGCCGCAGGAATACCCGTACCGGATTCCTTCGCATCGCTCTGCGAGGCAGGCAAGGTCTTTCAGGAGAAGCTCGGCGATTCCTATTATCCGCTGGCGCTTGGCTGGTATGACCGGATGCTGTTTACAGTCTATCTGCTGCAATGCAGATTCGGCCGCGACTGGATCACCGGCGGGAAACTGCAATATTCCGGAGAGGAGATCGCATCTGCGCTGGAGACTGTCGATATGCTCGAAAAATCGCATGTCATTCCGCCGCTGAAGCAGATCACGGGCGGCGGTGCAGACAGCTTTGACAAAGACGAAAACTGGATCACCGGCAGATATGCGGGTATCTACGAATGGGATTCCTCTGCCGGCAAATTCATTGATTCGCTCGCAGAAGGACAGTCGCTCACCGTCGGGGAATACTTCACCGATACCGGACCGTATCACGGCGGATTTTCCAAAATCGCACAGGGCTTTGCGATCTCAAAGCATACTGCCGATCCGGAAGCCTGTGCGGAGCTGATTGCATTTCTGGTCAGCGATGCGGAAGCTGTCCGGCTGCTCGGCACCGAGCGCGGCATTCCGCTGAATCAAAAGGCATACGGCATCTGCGATGCTGCGGGATTGTTGGGGGACATCTCCGCAGAGGCAAGTCAGCGGATGCATGAATGGGGCGGTTTCCGGATTGATCCGGATTTTGAACGTGCCCCGCTGAAAGGCACGGGCGGTGTATACGAGGATGTATTCACCGGACTGAGCTATGGTGATTATTCGGTTTCCCAAGCGGCAGAACGGCTCCGCGCCGGAATTCAGGCTGCCCTTGCCGGAGAACAACCATGACAGAGCATTTTTTTCACGAATATCTCAAAGGCTATCAGCCCTTCAAGAATTACTGGAATTATGAGGACGGCTGCGTGCTGCTCGGATGCATCCGGATGTATCAGGCAACCGGCGATACCGCATATGCCGGATTTGTGCTGGATTATCTGTCCGAACGGATCATGCCGGACGGCAGCATTTCCGGCTATCCGGTACAGCAGTATGCACTGGACAGTTTTCATTGCAGTAAAGCGCTGTTTTTCGCCGCCGATCAGACCGGCGAG
This sequence comes from uncultured Ruminococcus sp., assembly GCA_946188175.1. Lineage (GTDB taxonomy): Bacteria > Bacillota > Clostridia > Oscillospirales > Ruminococcaceae > Firm-04. The sequence continues at coordinate 1,578 of CAMHUJ010000358.1, read as the reverse complement.
CCGCGCTATGAGCGTGCGATCCGCTGGCAGGCAGAACAGATATCACGACATCCGCGGACAAAGAGCGGTATGATCTGGCACAAGGGCATTTATCCGCATCAGGTCTGGATCGACGGTGTCTATATGGCGGCGCCGTTCTATGCAGAATATGCAAACCGGACCGGTCGTGAGGAGATTTTCCGCGAGATCGGGCCCTGGTTTGCCTTTCTGCATGACCGTCTGCGCGACCCCGCAACCGGACTCTATTATCACGCGCTGGATGAGGAGAAAGCACAGCCGTGGGCAGACCCCGAAACCGGTCTTTCGGCATCCTTCTGGCTGCGCGGCGAGGGCTGGTTTCTCATGGCGCTGACCGATACGCTGGCGCTGCTGCCGGAAACGGAATCCGCGCTGCATCATATGCTTTCGGAAATGCTGCGCAGTGCGGCGGAATCGCTGCTGCGCTGCCGGAGCACGGGCGGACTGTTCTGTCAGGTGATCGACAAGCCCGCGCTGACCGGAAACTATACCGAGACCTCCGGCAGTCTCATGGCTGCCTATGCGCTGATGCGCGGTGCACAGCTGCATGTGCTGCCTGCCGCGATGTTTGATACCGGCGCAGAGATTCTGCACAATGTCAAGATGCAGAAGCTCAGCCGGACCGACCGCGGCATCCTGCTGACCGATATCTGCGGGGCGGCAGGACTCGGCGGACCGACCGGCAGAGACGGCAGCACCGCCTATTACCTCTCGGAATCCAGAACCGGAAATGACCCGAAGGGCGTCGGCGTCCTGATGTCGGCTGAGGCTGTCTGCATGCTGCACCGTACCGGAGCGGATGCTGACACAGCACGCCGTCATGCATAAAATACGCGGCTTCTGCCGCCGGAGAGTGATGCTATGAAGCAATCTTCCGCAAATGCCGGCTTCATCAGACGAAACCGGCATTTTCTTTATATTCTGCCGTGGCTGCTTGGATTTCTGATCTTCCGTGCATTCCCGATGCTCTATTCGCTGATCTGCGGTTTCACGGATTTCCACCTGTTCCGCGGCACGCACAAAACCGGTCTGATGAATTATATACAGATCATGCAGGATTCGGATATACTGCATTCGATTGCGCTGACCGTGAAATTTGCATGCATCAGCGTACCGCTTCGGCTCTGCGCCGCCATGCTTGCCGCCCTGCTGCTCAATCGGGCGGTGCGCGGCATCCGGCTTTACCGCACGCTCTATTATCTGCCCTCGATCTTAGGCGGCTCCGTCGCGGCAGCGGTGCTCTGGAAGGCGATGTTCCGCGACCACGGCACGGTCAATGCGATCCTGACGGCACTGCATCTGCCCGCAATCACATGGCTTGCGGATTCACATGCGGCACTCTGGGTGATCATTCTGCTGCGCGTCTGGGAATTCGGTGCGCCGATGCTGATGTTTCTCGCGGCATTGCAGCAGATTCCGAATGACCTGACCGATGCCGCAAGACTCGACGGCGCAGGTGCAGTCCGATGCTTTTTCCGTGTCCGGCTGCCGATGATCTCCCCTGTCGTATTCTATAAACTGATGCTCGGATTCTGCACGGCATTGCAGGAATTCAACGCA
>CAMHUJ010000357.1 GCA_946188175.1 uncultured Ruminococcus sp. | reverse complement strand
GCATCATCTGCAAATAGAGCAGCGCTATGTCATAATGATAATCCTTTGAATTGTAGAATTCATAGGTCATTGCGCGGATGATCTCAGAGCATTCTGCTGCACCGCCGATCGGAAACGGACGGTTCAGCGGAATATCCAGCTCCCGAAACAGCTTGCGGTCTGCCGGATCGACCGTGAAATGGAACCAGTCGTCCATATAGTAATCATTGCAGGCACGGTAATACTGCGGCGTGCCGTCCGTATAAATCAGCACGGAATTCTTCGGAACGCTGCGAATCTCCCTGCCGATTTTCACCTCGCATTCCGCATGAAACAGCAGAAACAGCCAGCTCGGGCTGATGCCGTTCGGGCGGTCAATCACAAAATCCTGATCATGCGCATGATGATAGCCGATACTGTAAATATCCATTGCTGCACCTCCGTAATCTGTTATTTGACTTTATTGTAACATAAGCGTGCAGAAAATGCAATACCCTATTTCAAATTTGCGTAAAATGTATGCAATCCGTGCATGAAATGATATTTTCTTTTCTGCTTTTCTATGCTATAATGAACATAAATAAAACTGTAAGGGGGAATTCATCATGCTGAGTAAACGGATATGTGCATTATTCTCAGCAGTTGTACTTTTGTTTTCTGCACTTCCGGCAGGAAGCTGTGCCGCTGCGGAATCAACCGTCGGAACGATGCGTGATATTTCAACACTGGAGCTGGTGCATGATATGGGCATCGGCATCAATCTCGGAAACACAATGGAAGCCTGCGGCGACTGGGTCAACGGCAAATGTGTCGCTGATTATGAAAAGTCGTGGGGCAGCCCGCTTGTCTCGAAGGAGATGATCGAGGGCATTGCGAAGGAAGGCTTCGGCGTGCTGCGAATCCCCGTCGCATGGTCGAACCTCATGGTGAAGGACGGCACATACACAATCAATGCGGAGCTGGACGAGCGCATTCATCAGATCGTGGACTGGACAATCGGCAGCGGTATGTATGCGATCATCAATATTCACTGGGATATGGGCTGGGTCAATGAATTCCCGGACAACAAGGATGAGAGCATGAAGCGCTTTAAGCGGATGTGGACACAGATCGCAACGAGCTTCCAGAACTACAGCGACTACCTCATGTTTGAATGCCAGAACGAGGAGCTCGGCTGGGAGAAAATCTGGAATCCGTGGGGCGGCACGGAGGGCAAGGCGGAATCCTATGCGCTCTGCAATGAGATCAATCAGGCATTTGTCGATGTTGTGCGCGGCACGGGCGGCAATAACCCGAAGCGTCACCTGCTGATCTCCGGCTACAACACCGGTATCGACCGCACCTGCGACCCGTATTTCAAGATGCCGAACGACCCTGCAAACCGCATGGCAATCTCGGTACACTATTACTCCCCTGCCGGATTCGCAATCCTCGAGGAGGATGCCGACTGGGGCAAGGCGACCCCGACATGGGGCAGCGATCAGGATTATGCCTCACTGCGCAGCGAAATGGATATGATGAAGACCCATTTCACCGATAAGGGCATTCCGGTTATCATCGGCGAATACGGCTGCCCGACCAAGAATAAAGAACCGGAATCCGTCCGCCGCTTTATCACATCGGTCTGCAAGGAAGCATATACCAGAGGGCACTGCCCTGTTCTGTGGTCTACGCCGGGCGGTCACTATGACCGTGAAAAATTCGAGCTCGTGGACAGAGAACTGCAAAAGAATCTGTTTGCAATCGGCGGCAAGGAATTCAAGCCTGCCGAGATACAGGCGACAACGACTACCACAACGGAAACCACCACGACTACGACCACAACCGTCACAACAGAGCCTGAAAAGCCCCTGAAGGGTGATCTCAACGGCGATAAGGCGGTTACGATTGCTGATGCTGTCATGCTGACAAAGTATCTGGTGACAAGCGAAGCAGCCGTCCCGAAGGAAGCCGATCTCGACGGAAACGGTCATATCAATGCGGCTGATCTGTCGCTCCTGAAACGTGAAATTTTCAAATAACCCTACAAAGCAAAATGACTGCATTACGTCCCCCGTAATGCAGTCATTTTGTTTTATTCCAGGTATTCCTTACAGACGCGCTCGACCATTTCGCGCGCCTGTGCAGGCGGTGCGTCAATCTCACAGCCAGCCGCATGCAGATGCCCGCCGCCGCCAAAGCGCTGACAGATCTCATGCGCACTGATATCATCCTTGGTATGCACCGAGCAGCGCGTCCTGCCGTCGGGAAGCTCGCGCAGCGTCACGCCGATGCGCATTTCCGCAACCTGCTCCACATACGCATTGATGCCTTCGAGATCGCTGTCGTCCATGCCTGCCGCAGCCAGATCGGAAAGCATCAGCACACCGGTCAGCAGCCGCTCATCACAGGAGCTGCTGAAGCTGCGGCGCAGCGCATCCTCCACCTGCATCCGTCCCTTTGATTTATACAGCATATGTCCCTTGCCGATGCCGGAGATATCGGCACCGCATTCGGCAAGCGCGGCAGCCGTGCGGAAGGTCTGCGCGTCGGTATCGGATGTGCGGAAGCAAAGCGTATCCGTCACCAGTGCCGTATACAGCAGATTCGCAATCTGCGGCGTCACCGGCAGCTGCATCTCCAGCAGCAGCTTGTATATGATCTCACTGCATGCGCCGCAGTCCGGCTCGACATATTTGTAATCTGCAATGACCGTATTGCCGTTGTGGTGGTCAATGCAGAACGTGAAATGCTGATGCTCATAGGGACCCGTCCGCTTCGGCGATGAGGTATCCAGCGAGAGATATACCGGTGCATGCAATACATCCGGCTGAAATGCATCTGTCAGATACCGGAACGATGCCGGAACAGGATCGCGTCCTGTAACGGCACAGTGAATCCCCGCTGCCTGCAATGCCGTCGCAAGCGCATATGCCGAGCCGATGCAGTCGCCGTCCGGACGGATATGATATACAATGCAGACTTCTTTGCACGCAAGAAGCTGTGCTGCGATCTCCTTCAATGTGCTCATAAAGTGCCTCCCTCTGTTTGCTGTGCATCTGAAATTATAACGGAAACGTCACTGCCGGAATGCCCTGTGCAGCCGCGCTTTTCCGCGGTCTGACCGTCACCTTTTTCGCGCTCAGCTGTATCTCACCCAGCATATCGGGAACAGCGGTTTCGGGCAGATTCTGTTCCAGAACCAATCTGTCCTCCGAATCAAATACCCTTAGCAAAGGGCGATACAAGCCGCCGTCTGTTTAGCGTAAATAAAGAACCGCTTTCTGTTTTGCCGATTGCTTTTCTTTATACTTGACAAGCATCTGCTCACCCTGCGTGACAGCTTCGGAGATACAGTGGGCAATCGCATCCGCATCCAGTGTCTCGGTGCTGAAATATCGCTGCATCAGCCGTGTGATAATCTCGATCACCGGCTCGATGCACTGCGGCGTTTCCAGTAGGTCATACAGTTCGCGGCTGATTTCGGCAT
>CAMHUJ010000356.1 GCA_946188175.1 uncultured Ruminococcus sp. | reverse complement strand
TCGTATGTCGCCTCGGGCGTTTCATTTGTAATGCGCGTATTTCCGCGGATTTCTTTCAGTGCATTCAGCACCTTCGGCTCATTGACCGAAAACTGCTGAAACAGCTTTTTGAGCGTCTGGTCATTGCTCTTGAGCATCGCAAGAAAGACATGCTCGACAGAGACATATTCATCCTGCATCTGCTTTGCGAGCTCCTCCGCCTGATTGTAGAGCTGCTCCGTATCATTGGAAATATAGACCATACCGGGCTGTCTGCCGGAACCGGTGACATGCGGCAGCGCCGCGACCTCCTTTTCGGCAGCCTTTGCAAAGCCCTCCGCACTGATGCCGATGCGCTGCACCAGCTGCGGAATCAGACCGTCCGACTGCTGGAGCAGAGCCGTCAGAATATGCACCGGCTCGACGGCATTGTTCTGATAGCCCGTGCAGAGCGACTGCGCATTCTGCATGGCTTCGAGTGTTTTCTGTGTCATTTTATTCGCATTCATAGAAATGAGCCTCCTTGCTGTAAAATTAACAGTTTATAACCGATTCAGTCAAGCTCCGGCAGAAAGATATCCGCCAGATGCGCTGCATCAAACAGTGCCGCAAGCCGCCGTACACCGTCCCGGATCAGACCGCGGCTGTAATGATGTGCCTCGAGGAACTCGTCCTCCTGCTGCGCAAGATACTGATAAAACGAATAGCCTTTCAGCAGATTGTCCGCGGTTTTCGTCTGCATACTGTCGTAGAGCAGCTGCTCCGCTTCGAGAATCTGTCCGCTGTCAATCATGCGGAACAGCGTATCATCGCCGCCGCTGTGCTGCTGATATTCGGTGAGCGCATCCGCGGAATGCAGTTCCGCATCAAAAAGCAGCTTCATCATAAACGCTATAAACTCCTTGATCTGCCGCAGCAGATAATCCTGTTCAATCACGGTCGTCTCCTTTCTATTTGCTGAAATACTGCATCACGGCATCCCCTGCCGCATTGTGATCGGGCAGCGCGGCGAAATAGGCTTTCAGTGCCGCATCGACGCGCTTGATATACTGACCGATTGCCGAACCGATCTCCTGCGCGGATGCCTCCTGCCCTGCCTTGATGCGGAAACGCCTGTCCCAGCAGCCGTCCGCGACCTTGTAATCCTCGCGCGTACAGAGCCCCTTTGCACATTCCGCCTGCGACCAGAGCTCGAAGAAGCGTTCCGCCTCGTCGATCAATGACTGATTCTGCGTCCGGAACGATGCATGCATCACGCCGATTGCGTGCTCCGGCTGCCGGTAAAGCTCGACGCGGTAACGGATCGTCGGCTTATAGCGGTAGCGCAGCGGGCTGCGGATCGTCAGCATTCCGTCGGTCGCCTGCTCCTGCAACTGGAAAAGTCCTGTCATCTGCTCGGAGAGCGTTTGCAGAATCTCCGCCATGCGTCGCTCCGGCGTCACATAACCGACTGCCTCTGCCAGCAGCTGATTGATCAGATTGGAACGGCTCGTACCGCGCGCATATGCCATACGGTCAACGGCTTCGACCACATCCTCCGAAAGCACGAGACTGTAAACTGCCTTTTTCATCGGCTGTCCACCTCTTTTCATTTGTCTTTAATAACATTATACTCACATTATAGAATTTGTCAATAGGATTATATAAGTTTTCACGCAGGTTTCACATAAGGATTGACGTCAGCAGAATTTTGTGCTATACTATATAATGCGAAAATAAAAGAAAGGTCCCGATATCAGGACACGGAAAGGGTATAGAGATGAAAACAGAGAAGTTATACGACAAAGACGCATATCTGCGTAATTTTACTGCGACGGTTCTTTCCTGCGAGCCGCTTGCGGATACCAAAAAGCGTACCGACGATGCAGCATACGCCGTGATTCTCGACCGCACGGCATTCTTCCCGGAGGGCGGCGGTCAGACAGCCGATACCGGCAATCTCGGCAATGCAGTCGTCTGCGATGTACAGGAAATTGACGGCGAGATTGTGCATCTTGTTGATGTTCCGCTGCCGGTCGGCGAGGAGCTGGCGGCAGAGCTGGACTGGGAGGTTCGCTTCCGCAAGATGCAGAATCATACCGGCGAGCACCTGATCTCCGGCATCGTACACAGCCAGTTCGGCTATGACAATGTCGGCTTCCACCTCGGAACGGACGGCGTGACCGTCGATTTCAGCGGCGTACTGTCCGCCTCGGAGCTTGAGTTTGTAGAGTATATCGCAAACCGCGTCGTCGGACTGAATGTCCCCGTCACGGTCAGCTACCCGACGCCCGAGGAATGTGCCGCAATGGAGTACCGCTCCAAGCTCGACCTGACGGAAAATGTCCGCATCGTGACAATCGAGGGCTGGGATGTCTGCGCATGCTGTGCGCCGCATGTGACGCATACGGGCGCAGTCGGCGGCATCAAGATTCTCTCCTGTGAAAACTGGAAGGGCGGCGTCCGCATCCGGATGCTCTGCGGTCTCGATGCACGCGACGACTATCAGAAGCGTCTTGCACAGACGGTCCGCATCTCCAATCTGCTCTCCTGCAAGCAGCTCGAAGCGGCGGATGCGGTCGAGCGTCTGATGAAGCAGTCGCAGGCGGAGCGCGAGGAATCCGCCAAGCTGCGCCGTGCCCTGCTGGACAGCAAAATTGCCGCCCTGCATGAAACGGACGGCAATCTGGTGATATTCGATGATCTGCTGGATAACAATAATCTGCGGAATCTGGTCAATGCCGGCGTTCCGCTCTGCGGCGGTGTCTGCGCGGCATTTCAGGGCAATGATACCGACGGCTACCGGTATATCATCGGCAGTCAGTCGGTCAAGCTGCGCGCATGGGCAAAGGAATTCAATTCCGCTCTCAGCGGAAGAGGCGGCGGCTCCGAGGAGATGATTCAGGGTACCGTCACTGCAAAGGCGGAGGATATCCGCGCATATCTCGGCGATCAGGTCAATCTGCAATAAGCGGGCAGTGCCCGCTGCCGATTCTGCACCGAAGTAAGTAATTGTGCAGCAAAAGCAAATGGCTCGTCTTTTGTACGTGGTCATGTGCTCGATTGTGATACAGAGAGGGCTGCGCCATTCGGGTGGATGCGGTGAGCATCCCCAACTGAACTGTGTCCGCTGCCGATTCTGCACCGAAGTAAGTAATTGTGCAGCAAAAGCAAATGGCTCGTCTTTTGTACGTGGTCATGTGCTCGATTGTGATACAGAGAGGGCTGCGCCATTCGGGTGGATGCGGTGAGCATCCCCAACTGAACTGAGCAACGAACTGTCCTGCATTATCAGCGAAAGAAAGGCGAAGCAAGATGCCCGCGGGCGCTGCCCGCCAAAAAAGCGGCTCCGCTGTTGGCGCAGCAGAGCCCAGTTTTTCTTGAAGGTTGTAACAATGGATCAGTAAATGCACGTTCGATTGAAACACATTTCCACGCAAGATCTGCAATTCCTTTGCTGCGCCTGACTCGCTGCGCCGGTTTTGCTTCTCTT
>CAMHUJ010000355.1 GCA_946188175.1 uncultured Ruminococcus sp. | reverse complement strand
TCAATTTCGAGCGCATGACCGCCGGAATCGCCGCGAACTACGGCTCGCGCAATGAGATCACGCATGCCTGCAAAGAGCTCGCACAGCTCGTCAAGGAAGGCAAGCTCGAGCCCGAGGAGATCACCGAGGATCTGATCTCGCAGCACCTTTATACAAAGGATATGCCCGATGTCGATCTGATGATCCGTCCGGGCGGCGAGCAGCGTCTCTCGAACTTCCTGCTCTGGCAGAACGCCTATGCGGAATTCTATTTCTGCGATACGCTCTTTCCGGATTTCGATTCCAAGGAGCTGGACAAGGCGATTGTCGAATTTGCGCGCCGTACCAGACGCTTCGGCGGACTCTGAGCGCATGAGATACAGATCCGCAGCATAGGATATCATAACAGAAATGCTGCATCATTCCGGATCTGCTAGGCTCGGTTGATTTGATTTTGCAGACCGGCTGTCCTGTCCGCGTGTATCGGCATACACGGAAAAAGCGTTCAGGCGCAGCTGCTTCTGCGTATTTGATGAAATGGATTGGAGGCGCGGCTTTCCGCCGCAGACACATATGGCCACACGTTTGATAACCGCAGCGGTCGGAGTGGCGATCGCACTGATCGTACTGATGCTGCACAATTTTCCGCTGGTCCTGCCGCTCGCAGCAGGCATTATTTCCGCCGCAGCGCTCTATGAGCTCCTGCGCGCAAACAAGCTGCTGCGCTATCACCTTTCTTCCGTCGCGGCACTCAGCTACGCATTCCTGCTGCCGTTTTTACAGGTCGGCATCGTTGCAAGATACCGCTCAATGATGATTATTACCGCAGTCTGCTGTGTGCTGTTCGATTATGTCCGGCATCAGAAGAAAATGGCAGAGAAAACCTTTTTCGCATTTCTTGCCGGCATGTTCCTGATTCCGCCGGCAATGGCTGCCGCTGTCACGCTGGACAAAACGCATGAGAATCACGGCGTTGCCTATCTCGTGCTTGCGCTCGGCGGTGCATGGATTGCGGATACCGGCGCATATTTCGTCGGCTCTGCATTCGGCAAGGCAAAGCTCTGCCCCGCAATCAGCCCGAAAAAGACCGTCGTCGGCTTCATCGGCGGCATTGTCGCAAACATCATCTTCTTTGTTGCGTTCTGCGCGGTTTATGGCTCGATCATGACCAATAAGGGCGTTCCGATGCGTGTCAACTGGTTCGCAACGGTGCTTGTCAGCATGGTCTGCGCGATTCTCGGCACCCTCGGTGACCTCGCCGCCTCTACGCTCAAGCGTCAGCTCGGGCTCAAGGATTACGGCGACGTCATGCCCGGTCACGGCGGCGTGCTCGACCGCTTTGACAGTGTCCTGCTCGTTCTGCCGTTCTTCACGGCGTTCGTTCAGGCAACGAATTTCTTTGAATTAACTTAAACAAAGGAGTTTCATCAAAATGACAGACAGTATCGCAATCCTCGGCTCGACGGGAAGTATCGGTACGCAGGCGATTGAGGTCGCACAGATGCACGGCATCCGTGTGACGGCGCTTGCCGCGAATTCCCGTGTTGAGGAGCTGGTAAAGCAGGCCCGCCTGCTGAAGCCTGAACTGCTGTGCATCGCGGATGAATCCCGTTATTCTGCTCTCAAGGAAGCGGCAGCCGGTCTTGGCTGCCGCCTTTTGGCAGGAATGGACGGTTTGTGCGAAATTGCACGGCATCAGAGCACGGGTACGCTGCTCAATTCCGTCGTCGGTATGGTCGGTCTGCTGCCGACACTGACCGCAATCGAAGCGAATAAACCGATTGCACTTGCAAACAAGGAAACGCTCGTCGCAGGCGGTGCACTCGTCATGAAGGCTGCCGCCGACCGCGGTCTCCCGATCTACCCGATCGACAGCGAGCATTCCGCGATTTTCCAGTGTTTGCAGGGAAACAAGCGCAGTCAGCTCAAAAAGATCATCCTGACGGCTTCCGGCGGACCGTTCTTCGGCAGGACAAAAGCCGATCTCGCCGAAACGACCGTCGAGCAGGCGCTCAATCACCCGAACTGGAGCATGGGCAATAAAATCACAATCGACTCTGCCACGCTGATGAACAAGGGTCTCGAATTCATCGAGGCGCGCTGGCTCTTTGACCTGAAGCCCGATCAGATCGAGATCGTCGTGCACCGGCAGAGCGTGCTGCATTCTGCGGTCGTCTATCAGGACGATTCGATGATCGGGCAAATGGGCGTGCCGGATATGAAGATTCCGATTCAGTATGCGCTGCTCTATCCGGACAGACTCCCCTGCCCGACCAAGCCGCTCTCGCTGACCGATTACGGTACGCTGACCTTCGCAAAGCCCGATTACGACACCTTCGACTGCCTGACCGCATGCATCCGCGCGAGCGAAACCGGCGGCAGTGCACCGGCAATCGCAAACGGTGCGAATGAGGCGGCAGTTGCGGCATTCCTGCAGCGGAAGATTCCGTTCCTGCGCATCGGCGAGCTCGTGACCGAATCGCTTGACCGCATTCCGTCCGCACCGCTGACCTGCTATGAGGACGTTGTCGCAGCGGACCGCAGAGCACGCGAATTTGTTGCAGAGGCAATCGCATCCTGAAAGGAGGATGCTGCATGAAGCGCAGACAAATCCTGATTCCGGCATGTGCGGCACTGCTCTTTTTCGGCATCATGCTTCTGACCGAGCAGCTGCTCGCACCGCCCTACTTCGTCAAAAGTCTCATCAAGCTGCTCCTGATCTGCACGCTCATCGGCATCGGTACGGTACTGTCCGAAACCGGTCTGAAAGAGAGCATCCGCTTTCAGCCGATGCAGAAGGCAGGCTGGCTGATCCTCTTCATGATTGCCGTGATTCCGACGGTTCTGCTCGGCTTCTGGCTGCTGCGCGGCTTTCTTGATCTGCCCGCGATCCGGCAGAATCTCATGCAGAAGGAACAGCTCACAAAGAAAAACTGCCTGTTCGTCTTTGGTTATATCGCGCTCGTCAACTCATTCTTAGAGGAGGCGTTCTTCCGCGGATTCCTGACGGAAGCCTTCCGGCGCGCAGGACTGCCGAAGGCGGGCAGCATGCTCAGTGCACTGGCATTTGCGGTCTATCACCTCGGGATCGTGGATGCATGGCTCAGCATTCCGATGCTGCTGCTCTGCATCGCGGCGCTCTTTGCCGCGGCACTCTTTTTGCAGGCGATCTGCGATCACTATAACAGTGTCAAGGCGAGCTGGCTTGTCCACGGCTGCGCAAATCTTGCGATCAATGCAGTCGGCATACTGCTGATTTTCAAATACTGAAATATTTTCCGAAATTTTCACCTGATGCATCAGGAATTTCCATGCTTTTCGGGTATTCTATTGACGGTATACATTTCATATTCTGATGCGAAAGGAACCTGATCTATGACCATTCTGACTGTACTTGCGGCGATTCTTGGCTTCGGCATCATCATCATGCTGCACGAGGCAGGACATTTCTTCGTCGCAAAAAAATGCGGCATCCGTGT
>CAMHUJ010000354.1 GCA_946188175.1 uncultured Ruminococcus sp. | reverse complement strand
TGGAAAAAGATGCCTGAGGAAGCGCTCGTCCCGCGCATTCCTCCCCATTCTCAGGAAGCAGAACAATCTGTGCTTGGATCCGTTCTGATGGATCAGGACGCCGTGGCATCCGCGGCAGAAAACCTGATGCCGGAGGATTTTTATGATCCGAACCACATCAAATGCCTTTTACTGACACATACTGTGCTTCGACCGCCTTTTACTCCCTGAACATATTATATAACAATCTATTCATAAAGTCAATAGCATATTTTCAAAAAATTACGTCCAAAGAGGATTTCGACAAAATAAAACAAGTGTTTCGTCAATCTGCTATCGACGTATCTGCGTGGTTTTCGAGAATCAAGGTAAGAAAATTTCGTGTGTGAAAGCAACCGGAAAGCAAGTGCGGGAGAGGCGGCGTTTTTGGCGCATCTGCGTAAAAAAGTGCACATGCCCGTAAATAGTTTATGATGAAATACACCAGATTATTCGTATGAAAAATGTTTATTTTTCGTCGTTTCGCCGAAATTTTGTCATATTTTCGTACAGGCTACATCCTGTGAATAATTCACATTTCAAACACAAGATATAGTGTTTCAGTAGCAGAAGCAGAACATTCGCTCTACATATTTGGCGAGCGGGCGGGCGGGGAGCCCCCGCTGGCATTTTACTTCGCCTTTCTTTGACATTGCTTGCGGCACGGCTCGTGTATCAGTTCAATCGGGGCGCAATTCGCCTGCTTTCACAGTGAAAACACTGCCCTTTGATACCCGCGGGCAGAAAAAGGCAGTGATTTTTCGCCCGTGGTACGGTCAGGGCATTAACGTGGGATGAAAAGCGGTCTGTGTCAATATATGGGCAGCAATGGGCAGCGGGCAGTGCCCGACGGGGAGCCCCCGCTGGCATTTTGCTTCGCCTTTCTTTGGATAATTGTGCGTGACTGCTCGTTTGTCAGTCCAGTCGGGGCGTCTCTCCGCCGTCGTCTGAATAGGCGCAGCCCTCTCCTGAATCACAGCAAGGCACTTGTCTGCGTGCAAAAGACGAGTATGATCTCTTGATTTCACGGTTCTCTCTTCGGTGCAGAACCGGAACCGTGCCCTGCACAGGCCGCAATGTTAACAGCTTAAGCAGCTGCGGTAATTTGTGAATTGCTGCGCAATCCACTTAGGGGCGCCCTCTATCGCAGGGCGCCCCTCTCCGAAAAACGATCCACCGGATCGTTTTATCGGATTCACCCCTGCGGAGCTCCTGCCGCAGGAGATTTTGCGCTCTGCGGAGCGCAACCAAAGGGCGCCGCCCTTTGGAAACCTGCGAGCTTTTGAAAAAGCTCGACCAAAACTTTTATTTCGGCTTCGCCGTGCCTTCCTTAAGATGTTGGTATTGGTTCCCGTGGGCAGCAATGGGCAGCGAATTATCCACCGCGGTACGTTCGGGACATTGACGGTCGCAGAAATATGGTTTATATCAGCATATGGGCAGAAAAAGGCAACTACATTCTTCCAATCGCTGCGCAGCCGCACCGCAACTCCTCACTCCCCGCTCCTAACTCCTAACTGATCAAGCACTTTCTCCTTATTTCAGATCGTCGCGCAGCGACACCGCAATTTCTAATTTCTCACTGCTTTCTGTGGGTGAAAACAGAAAAATCCGGTTTTTTTCAAGTTACCTCTTTACAATATTGAAAAAATCGTGTATAATAAATATTGTATATTTTGACTTCGGAGGTATCATCCAATGGAACTGAAATACAAGCGTGTCCTTTTGAAGCTCAGCGGCGAAGCGCTCGCCGGTGACAAGAAAACCGGTCTTGATTTCGATGTGATCATGCCGATCTGCAAAACCGTTCAGCGCTGCGCAGAAGCCGGCATTGAGGTCGGTATCGTCGTCGGCGGCGGAAACTTCTGGCGCGGACGCTCCTCCGGTGCAATGGACCGCACCAGAGCCGATCACATCGGTATGCTCGCTACGGCGATGAATGCACTCGCACTCGCAGATGCACTCGAGGGCCTCGGCGTGGAAACGCGCGTCCAGACCGCACTGACCATGGCAAGCGTCGCAGAGCCCTATATCCGCGGCAGAGCCGTCCGTCACCTTGAAAAAGGCAGAGTCGTCATCTTCGGCTGCGGCACTGGCAACCCCTTCTTCTCGACCGATACGGCTGCGGCACTCCGTGCTGCCGAAATCGAAGCCGATATCCTCATGAAGGCAACTATGGTTGACGGCGTCTACGATAAGGACCCGCATAAGTTTGCAGATGCCAAAAAGTACGATACCCTTACCTTTACCGATGTTGTCACCAAGCAGCTCGGTGTCATGGACGCAACCGCTGCCGCGCTCTGCCGCGACAACAAGACGACTATGCTCGTCTTCGATCTCAGCAGACCGGACAACATCTATGACGCCTGCATGGGCGAACAGGTCGGTACTCTCGTGGTTCCGTCATAATTATACTATATAATATATAGTACGATATATCATTTTGAGGAGATGAAATCAATGCTTGAAATTTTGAAGGAAAAAATCGACGCATCCGAAAAGAACATGAAGAAGATCGTGGAGCGGCTCCAGAAGGAATACGGTTCGATCCGTGCCGGCAGAGCAAATCCTGCCGTTCTTGATAAGATCCCCGTGGATTACTTCGGCACCCCGACCCCGATCAATCAGGTCGCTGCCGTATCTGTCTCCGAGGGCAGAATGCTCCTGATCGCGCCGTGGGATCCGCAGATGATCCGTCCGATCACGAAGGCAATCCTTGCCTCCGAGCTCGGCATCACCCCGACCGATGACGGCAAGACGATCCGTCTCGTATTCCCGCAGCCGACGGAGGACCGCCGTAAGGAGCTCGCTAAAATGGCGAAGAAATACGGCGACGAGGCAAAGGTCGCTGTCCGCAACGAGCGCCGCGATCTCATGGACAAGTTCAAGAAGCTGAAAAAGGATTCCGAAATCACCGAGGACGATCAGAAGGCTGCCGAGAAGAAGGCACAGACCCTGACCGACCGCTATACCGAGGAAATTGACAAGATCGTCTCCGAAAAGGAAAAGGAGATCATGAGCCTTTAAGCAACCGCTCAAATACAATCTGAGGAGTTATTCATGGCAAAGAAAAATGAACCGCCGGTACCGGCGGAAATGATGCCGCAGCATATCGCCATTATCATGGACGGCAACGGCAGATGGGCGAAAAAGCGCGGTATGCCGCGTACCTACGGTCATGTGCAGGGCGCGCTTGCCTTCCGCAAGCTCCTGCGCTATGCAAATGACATCGGCGTGAAATACATGTCCTTCTATGCATTCTCGACCGAAAACTGGAAGCGTCCGGATGATGAGGTGCATGCGCTCATGGACCTGATGCGCAAGTACCTGAAAGAAGCCTACGACCATTTCGATCTGCGCACGCGCTTCGTGCTGCTCGGCGATGAGGACGGCTTTGAGGCTGATCTCCGGCAGCAGTACATTGATATCCAGAAGGATACC
>CAMHUJ010000353.1 GCA_946188175.1 uncultured Ruminococcus sp. | reverse complement strand
CAACCGTAAATTATGCTATCATGAGGACAGTCAAACGGCACCAAATCTCAACCGTCATCACAGGAGGTACAAATCATGATTCTCGCAGACAAGATCATCGAACTGCGCAAGCAGGCAGGCATGTCTCAGGAGGAGCTTGCCGAAAAAATGAACGTCAGCCGTCAGTCGGTTTCCAAATGGGAGGGCGCACAGTCCGTGCCCGATCTCAACCGGATCTTACAGCTCTCGGAAATCTTCGGTGTCAGCACGGACACGCTGCTCAAAGATGAGCTTGCACTCACGACAGCCATATCTGATGTACCGGATACGACCGAGCCGCCGCTCCGGGCTGTCTCAATGGAGGAGGCCAATGCCTTCCTGCATGCCAATACAAAAGCTGCCTTTTTGATTTCGCTCGGTATCGCCTGCTGTATTGCATCCATTGCCCCCGGCAGTATTCTGGAGAGAATCGAGCGTTTCGGTGATGCGCTCGCAACTATTATCATGTTCCTGATGATCGCGGGCGGCGTCGCTCTGCTGATTATCGGCAGCAGCTTCCTCAAGGCCTATGATTATCTGAATCACGAGGGCATTGATACTGCTTACGGCGTATCGGGTATGGTACGCGAGAAGCAAAGTGCACGGCGCGTACAGCATCTTGCCGAACTGATCACAGGTATCGCGCTTTGCATTCTCAGCTTTCTGCCTGCAATGTTTACGAGTGAAGTATTCGGGGATGACAGCTTTCCGACAGCTGTCTGCGGTACTGTGATGTTCGTGCTGATTGCCTGCGGCGCATTCCTGATCGTCCGCACCTCGATCATCAACGGCGGCTATGAAAAGCTGCTCGAGGAGGGCGGCTATACGCGCCGGGAAAAGGAGGCGCAGAACAGCGTCGCTCATACGATTATCACGGTCTACTGGCTCGTGATCGTCGCGGGCTATCTCGCCTACAGTCTCCTCACGAATGACTGGGGCAGAAGCTGGATCGTCTTTCCGGTTGCGGGCATTCTTTGCGGCGCGCTGTGCGCAATTTTGAAGCGTTCAGGCAAATAATCCTGTCGTTCCGTCATGTTCTGCGGTCTGTGCGCGGCGAATTTTTAAGATTTTCCATAAAATCTTGAAAACCTCTTGAAAAACCGTCTGAAATCCGGTATAATAGTAGAGTATGATGAACTGATTATCACTGGAAGGAGAACCCACAATGCCAAGCGCAACCAACAGAAATCGCAAGCCCATGACCCAGGCCAAACGCAGAAAAGCAAAGCGGAAAAAGCAGCATCGCGGTCCGGTTATGCGGTTTAAGTTCAGCCAGCTGATTCTGCTCTGGATTTTAAGCCTGATTCTCTGCTTCGGCACATATCTCTATAACCGTAATTTCCATCCGGAAAAGGATGTTTTCCTCGCAACTGCCGAAGAATCCGATGTCGCGGAGGAGTCGCAGATTGAATCGCTGCCGCCCGAGGAGGAGCCGCAGGAGCTCACCGAAGAGCCCGAGCTCACTGACGAAAGCACCGCCGAGGAGGAGCCCGCGATTGATGTCCCGACGACGAACAAGATCAATCCGGTTCCGGAATCGGTCCCGCAGGCGCCGGATTATCTCAATAAATGCGCGTTTCTCGGCGAGACCAATATCTATCAGCTCGGTCAGCACGGTCTGCTTCTGCCGTACAGCGTCTATGCGAGCGAAAAGCTGAATCTGACAAACTATATGCGCGAATATGTCATGCTCGAGGGCACGACAATCCGCATTCTGAGCGCGATCAACTCCGCAAGCTGCCCGATCTATTTGATGTTCGGCACCGAGAGCCTCGGCACACAGCCTGCCGATCAGACCGCCGACCAGTTCGACCAGCTTCTGAACTCCGCAATCGCTACCGCGCCGGAGTCACAGGTCATTGTCCTCTCGATTCCGCCTGTCACGGAATTTGCGGAGAATAACGGCGACAATCCGATCAAAAACAGCGTGATCGACGATTATAATACGCGCCTGCTGGAAATCGCAAACAAGCGCGATGTGTACTTTGTGGACGTCAACACGGCGCTCAAGAATAACGAAGGCAAGCTCGTGAAGGAATATGCGGAGGAGGACGGCACCCACCTCAACGCACAGGGCGGTCAGACGCTTCTGAACTATGTCCTGAATCATGTTCCGCCGCAGTAATCCAGCCGGAAAGCAGCGTGTTTTTGTAGAATACGCTGCTTTTTTATTAGGAGGTATTTGTATGCGAACAGTGAGACGCGCCTTTCTCGGAACGGCAATGACATTGCTGCTCTGCGGATATGCCGGAAAGACACCGCCTGCCGACAGCAGCGCCGCGGCAGATGCTCCGGCTGATTTCCCGACTATGACACTGACAAGGAATGATGCTTCCGACAACGCAGACTATACGTTGATTCTTCAAAATGATACCGGTATCGACTGGTACTGCGGCTCGGACTACCGGCTGTATGACCCCGATACCCGACAGCAGATTCCGTTCCGCGAGGGAATCGCGTGGAATGCTATGGCATACAGCGTCAGCGCACATTCCAATAAAGAAATACCGGTCTATCTCAGCTCCTGCTTTGATGATCTGCCCGAGGGCGACTATATTTTCCAGAAGGAGCTCTTCGTTCAGAAGTCGAAGGAGCTGACCTATAAGCTGCTGATCGAACAGACTGTACATCTTCCGTAATTTCAAACGCGGCACATCACTGTACCGCGTTTTTTCTGCAACAAAGAACCGCTGCCCATTCCGGACAGCGGTTCTTTTGATTGCTTGGGATTACTTCTCGTCGTCACGGCGCTTGCGCATTGCAAATGCTGCTGCGCTCATCAGCACGCCGACGATCATCAGAGCGGTCGGAGCCGAATCACCGGTCTTCGGAGCGCTGCCGACCTTCGAGGTGGTAACCGGTGTGCCTCTGTGCGTCGTCGTTGTGGTAGTTGCGCTCGACGCAGGCGTTGTCGTGGTATCGGTTGCCTCGGTAGTCGTGGTCTCCTCTGCGGTGGTCGTGGTTTCCGTGGTCGTTCTGGTACGCTCATCCTTGTCGCCGGTCTGGTCATTTGTGACGGTGGTTTCAGTTGCCGATGTGGTGGTTCTGGTATCGGTATCCTGCTTCTCGTCATGTGTGACCGTCGTCGTAACGGTGGTAGTGGTCGTCTCCTCCGTAGTTGTGGTCTCGGATTCGCTGCCGCTCTCCGTCAGCGTCGTTTCAGACACGGTTTCGGTGGTCGTATCGGTCGTGGTGGTGGTCGTCGTCGTCGTGGACGTAACCGTGGTAGTGGTCGTCGTGGTCGTCGTCGATGTTGTCGTGGTAGTCGTCGTTGTCGTAGTTGCAGACGACTCGGTAGTGGTGGTGGTCGTCGTCGTTGTTGTGGTAGTCGTCGTCGTGGTCGGCGCGGTGGTCGTGGTGGTTGTTGTCGTGGTTTCTTCCGCCTTCGGTGCATCCTGAACTTCGAGGATGTTGTTCGCGCGAACAATCACATTACCGTTGGTTTCAGTT
>CAMHUJ010000352.1 GCA_946188175.1 uncultured Ruminococcus sp. | reverse complement strand
ATTTTGCCAACCCGGGCTATGAAAGCCGCCACAACTGCAAATACTGGCGGCTGGATCCCTATTACGGCATCGGACCGGCAGCGCATTCATGTTACGGCGGTGTACGCTATGCGGTCAGCCGTGATCTGGCGGCATTCTGTGATGCACCGGTACAGATACAGACGGTCACCGAGCCGCACGCAGAGAGCGAATCCGAGCGCATCATGCTCGGGCTGCGTATGGCAGAGGGCATCCGCCTTGACAGCGTACCGGAAAGCCGTTCCCGCCTGATGCGCCGTGCAAAGCCGCTGATCCCGCAGTATCTGGAATCGGACGGCGAAACGCTCCGTATGACGCCGCAGGGCTGGCTTGTTTCCAATGCAGTCCTTGTACAACTTGGCATATAAAAAAGCAGTCGCACTGAGCGGCTGCCTTTTTTATTGAATGAGAAATTAGATATGAGAAATGTGGAATTGTGGCCGCCGCCTTCGGCGGATGATTTAGAATCATGCGCGCAGCGCATACCGCAATTTCTCATTTCACATTTCTAAATTATTATGCTCCATGCTTCGATCAGGCGCGCAAGGTTCCATGCAGCATTGGCGGGCGAGGTTGAGGGCAGGCGAATCGCATCCCTGTGCAGCACCGGCTTCTGATAGCGGTCATAATACTTCGCAGCGGTGCCGCCGTTGACATAGATCTGCCGGATGTCGGCTGCCGCAAGGATCGGCGTCAGATCGTTCGGGACGGCATTGCGGATGCTGCTGTCCGAGCTGCCCGTGATCTCACAGGACGCGATCACATCCCACAGCGCAATATGATGCCGCAGCAGAAATGCACGCTTCTCGTCGATCGTCACAGGGGTCGCATCGCCGCATACGGCTGCCGTCACGCGCCAGAAACGGTTTTGCGGATGCCCGTAGAAGAACTGCTGCTCGCGCGATTTGACCGAGGGAAAGCTGCCGAGAATCAGAATCTCCGAATGCGCATCATACAGCGGCGGGAACGGATGATGTATCACCATAGTATCAAATCCTTTCGCCTATATGATAGCATATTCTTCTGCAAAATGCAAGCTATTCGAGTGGAATCACTGTTTCGGTAACTTCCTTGGTTTCCAAGTCTTCCCTGAGAAACCGCAGTGCAGCGACCTGTGAAATCTCTATCGGATATCGAGTCTCTGCTCTGGCACCTGAAATATAATCCGGATTCAAACGCGCATCGTCTCCGCCCCCTCCGTAAATAATCGTATTATCGAGCGAATGCGGAACGTGATTGACGGATGATAATATCGTTCCGTCTTTCATCAGAATCTCCGGAATCGTATTGCAAATCACTGCAAAATTTTCAGCGACCTCCTGCGTACCGTCCGTCTGGATATAAACGCCGAACGGCGTGACAGCAACATTGCCGAACTGCGTATGCTGTTGTTTTTGCATTTGCGTATTGCAGCTGAGAGGAAATGAAAACTGCGGCGTGAATACGATGCGGTGCGGATTCTCGCTATAGACATAGTACCCTGTTTCACCCTCCGTGAAATCAAAGTATTCATCGCGCAGTTCATACTGTTGCAGAATCAGGGTGCGTTCTCGGTCTATCGGATAACCGTATCTCGTATCCCTGAATCGAATCTCTGCACGATATTCATTTGGCTGTCCGTTCGGAGTCAGAGATGCACCACTGAATGAGCAGTAATCAGCGTCCTCGATGCCGTTTTCAATGACTGTCTGCTCCGAAACCCCCAGATAGGGATATTTCCAGTCAAAGCCATCCGGCACAGTCAGCGTCATAAAGGCAATGCCGGCTATTCCATCTGTTGCATAGCTGTCCAGCGTTAGTGTAAAGCCCTCTGTTTCCGTACTGACTGCCGTTTCCTGCAATATCTCACTGACAGCATTCATATTCGCATCAAGCTGCTCTATGGTCAGCGGTGTCATAAATTCGTATAAGTCGCGCCAGTCCGGACGGTCGGCGGCGGATTGCAGCACCGGAACCATCACGGTGACAGTCAATATTATCACCGAACAAACCAGCGCAATCCGGAACGGGCGGCGCAGAGCCGGTCTCGGTTTCATTGCAGCAAGCACATGCTTCATACATTGCCGTCTGCCCTTTGCGGCTGTATCGGCAGGCTCCAGTGAAGCAAGATAATCATAAAACGCATTCATTCTGCATCCTCCTTTAAGATTTTGCGCAGCCGCTGCTTGGAGCGCCAGAGCGTATTGTCAATCGACTTGACATTCACGCCGAAGCGCTCCGCCAGCGACGCCATGCTTTCCATATAATAATATTTGCGGACAAAAATCTCGCGGTCAGGCTCTTTCAGCTGCATGATCGCCGCCTGCAATTTCTCGGCATCGGCGCGGCGCTCGAGATGCTTCAGAAAGCCTGCATCGGTCTCCGGCGGCGGTTCTGCATCGCTCCGGTACTGCGCGGCACGGCAGTTTTTCCGGTACGCCGTCAGCGCAAGATTGCGCGCGATCATACAGAGATAAGCACGCAGATGTGCAGGATTCTGCACGGTATCCAGCGTATGCCAGAGACGCAGAAAACTCTCGTTGACGCATTCCTCTGCGTCCTGCGGTGCATCCGGCAATATGCCCTTGCAGATCGAATACACCAGCGCATAGTATGTTTCAATGCATATGCGCATCCCGCGCTCGGCATCCTTCTGCATCAGCTGATACAGCTCCGTATCCTCCAAAGCATGACCTCCTTTCGGTATTCTGAAAGCGCTTTCGTAATATAAGACGCAATCGTGCGCCGGATTCCTCACATGCAGCAAAAAAGAGTGCAGTTTTTCGGCTGCACTCTTTCAATCATTATAAATCAAACGGGGAAGAAGAGAAACTGTCTCCTTTTTCCTTATTCCTCAGTCTGCCGCTTGCGCTTGCGGTACTCGGTCGGGGTAATGCCGACGATCTTTTTGAACTGATGCATAAAGTGGACATAATTGCTGTAGCCGCTCTGATCTGCGATATAGGCAATGCTGTAATCGGTGCTCGAGAGCAGTCGCTTGGAGAGCTCAATGCGGCTGTTGATGACATCCTGCGTGAAGCTGATGCCGAAGCAGCGCGTATAGAGCTTCTGGAAATATCCGCGGCTCAGAATCAGATCGCGGCACATCGAATCAATGCTCCAGTCCTCCTGCGGATTGCTGTAGATGCGCTCGCGCAGATTGACAAATTCACGGTAATAGGGCGATGCCTTCTCATTCTGGCGCGTCGCACGGCTTTCCTCAAGCCTTGCCGTGACCATTGCCGTGATCTCCTCGAGCGTCGTATTCGGCGAAATATAATCGCAGAAATAGCCGAAGCTCGCCGAGAGCTTATAGGGCTTCAATGAGCTCTGGTTATAGTGCTCGAGATAGCCCGAGATCGCATACATCATGCGCTGGCAGGCGTCCTCCTCGTAATCCTGATAGCCCATGATCGAAAACTCCGCATCCTCAATGCGCGCACAGCGTTCATAGGTCGTGCAGCTGTTGTTCATCGCA
>CAMHUJ010000351.1 GCA_946188175.1 uncultured Ruminococcus sp. | reverse complement strand
GCAAATGTTGTCGCCGCAGCGGATCAGCCGGCGAGAATCTCACGCCACGGCACATTTTCACCTGCAACACTGTTTCGTACATAGTAAATGAGGATAAACTGCGCATCCGAGACCGTGATTTCATTGTCGCTGTCCACATCGGCAGCTTTTGTCTGTGCTTCGGTCAGACCGGTTGCGCCGCCGGTCAGCTGTTCGACATAGGCAAGCAGCGTCATCTGTGCATCCTCGATGCTGACCGTGCCGTCGCCGTCCAGATCACCTTTCAGCGGCGCAGCCGGAGGCGCGGTCGTGGTTGTGACGGTTGTTGTCGTCGTTGCAGCGGTTGTTGTGGGCACAGTTGTTGTGACCGTGGTTGTAGTAGTCGTTGTTGTGGCTGTTGTCGTGGTCGTTGTTGTAGTAGTGGCAGTGGTCGTAGTCGTCGTGGTGGTCGTAGTAGTTGTAGTCGTTGTAGTAGTAGTCGGCTTTGTGGTTGAGGTGGTAGTCGTCGTCGTGGTAGTCGGCTTTGTGGTTGAGGTGGTAGTAGTCGTCGTGGTGGTCGGCTTTGTAGTTGAGGTGGTAGTAGTCGTCGTGGTGGTCGGCTTTGTGGTTGAGGTGGTCGTAGTAGTGGTGGTAGTCGGCTTTGTGGTTGAGGTGATAGTAGTCGTCGTGGTAGTCGGCTTCGTGGTTGAGGTGGCGGTCGTCGTGACAGCAGGCTTTGTGGTGGAAGCAGAAGCTGTTGTTGCTGCGGTTTTTACCGTCGATACTGTTGCAGCCGTGGTGCTTGTTGCTGTCGTTGTTTTTTCCGTATAGACGATGAGATCAACAATCACCGGTTCGCCGATGAGATCCGTAGGAATCGTTTCATAGGCTGTTCTTACATTCACCACACCGACGAAAACCGAATCCGTCAGCACGGTGCCGTCGAGGAAATGCGCCGTTCCGGTTATGGTCCCTTCGATATATGTTTCTTCATCATCGAAATTGAACCAGTAAATAAGTTCGTCGGTGATGCAGATTTTTCTGTTATCTGTTGTCCATTCAACATAATCCAGGTTTCCACTAGCTGTATAAGCAATCTGATGCTCTTCATTGCTCATGAGATGCAGAGACTTTTCCTGAATGTCAAATTCGGCTTTGACCGGTGCCGCGGTGGTGGTGACGGCTGGCTGATCGGTGACGGTAATGACATTGTTTGTAACTGTGGCTTCCAGCTTCTCGAGCAGTCCGTATGTCAGCGTAAGAACGGTCAGATCCAGCGGATACTGTGTGCCGACTTTCGCATCTGCCGGAAGATCAAACCAGACTGTGAGTCTGAGCAATTTGAATGAGGTGCGCGAAGAAATGATCAGCGCAGACTGCGCCTCTTTGTTTAATACTGTACAGCCTTTATTCTGCGGCGCAGAGAAAGTACCGTGCCGTTTGTCATACTCCACCTTCATTTCCTCGGGATCATCGGCTCCGGCAGAAACCGGCGTCAGTCTGCTGTCATATTGCAGCCGCAGACTCATCAGCAAGACATCGTAATCGGTTCGGATGTCAATGGTAACCGGAACACTGGTCCCGGGCATGCCGGAGCATGGTTCGACCGTGATATGGACGGTTTTGTCAACTTCATCGTCGTTAGCAAACGCATTCTGCTGAAAGACGCCGCCGCAGAAGATGCTGCACAGCATGATCACAGCGGCTATGACTGCGGTAAGTTTTTTTCGGAACATAAAATTCATCCTTTCGGTTTGTATCTGTCGGGCGCTTTGCCGGATGACATTATTTTATAGCATAACAGCATCCGGTGCAAGGCTTTCGTCAAATGTTTGTTCATAATAATGACATTTTACCCCGACAGCCTTTGCTTTATGGGCTATCTGCGGCACATTGCGCACAGCCGCAGCAAAACCGCCCCCGACTGTTGATCGGGAGCGGCTTGATTCAGAATCCGTTACGGTGTACGCGCTTGATGATCTCCTCATAGTCTCTGTAGCAGTAATCCACATCGACGTCCGCGTCAATGCCGGGGCAGGTCCCGATGCCGTACTGCCACATGCCGAATTCACCGTAGAAGGTCGGGCAGGAGACATTATAATGTGCGACCCAGACGCTGTATTTTGCAATCGTCTTCGGCGAGATGCGGTTATTCAGGTAATACGAGGAGCAATAGAGCATGACATAATAGCCCATTTTCTCCATTTCCGAGCAGAACGCCTCAATGATCGCAGAGACCTCCTCAACCGGCTTTGTGAGCACGCTCTGTTCCTCAATATCAAAAACGATCGGGTATTCAAACTGCCGGTCACCGAGTACCTGCGCGCAGACATGTGCTTCCATACGGGCAAGCTCCGGCGATGACGCGTAGGAATACCAGTAAGCGCCGACCGGAATACCGGCAGCCTTGGCGCGGTTGTAATTCGTCTTGAAGGTCGGGTCCTCCTGATCGAGGAATCTGCCGTAGCCTGCGCGCATGATCACGAATTTGTTTTCGGATTCGTCGCGCACCTTCTCAAAATTGATATCGCCCTGATACTGGGAAACATCAATCCCTTTATAAAGGTACGGCGGCGCCGTCTTGACGGTTGTCGTGGTTTCCGTTTCGGTCTCGGATTCCGTCAGCGTCGTGACCTCGGTGGTATCCTCCGTTTCGACGGTTTCCGCTGCCGTTGTTTCAGCGGTTTCCGATACGGCGGTCGTCTGCGTTTCGGTGGTTGTTGCCGCTGCGGTCGTTATCGCGGCGGTCGTCGTTGTCATGACCGGCTCCGTTGTTTCCTCCGGCTCTGTGACGGTGATCTTGCCGCGCTTTGTCAGCAGCGGCAGACGCTCGGCGACTTTCAGCATTTCAGCGTCCTGATACCAGAGCGAATAGGTCGTGCCGACCTCTGCCGTTTCCGGAATCCGGAAGGCAAGCTCCAGCACGGTGCCGTTCTCTGCCGATACAGCATCCTGATCGCAGTAGCAGGCGACGAGACTGTGCTTTTTGATCATAACCGGTGTGATTTCCAGATCGGGGAACGCCGTGTGCTCACGGATTGCGACGGATTCCTCGCCCTCCAGAATCGCAGGCTCCAGACCTTCATCAAATCCGACAATCAGCTTTGCCGAAGAAAAGCCGGTATTATCTGAGACAGATGCCGTGATCGTGACGACCGAACCCGGTGCGCCCCCGGCATCACTGAGTGCCAGAGAGAGAGGCGAATTCTCGGCGACGCTCGCGCGCTTGCTGATGACATAGTCAAATACGTCGATCACTCCGTCTGCATTGTGATCAATCAGTTCAGCTTCCTCTGCAAAGACAGCAGACGGACCGGACAGTATTGCGGCACTGATCAGCGCTGCAAGACCGGTACACAGGAAGCGTTTGAATCCGGAATGCATATTGCGGATCTCCTCCTCTTTTTTGATCTTTTTGTTCTCAAATCCGCACGATTGTTCGCAAATATATCTAATTTCTTTACTCCGATGTATGCAGTTCCTTTACATTTTACCATAAAGCGGCTGCGATTGCAAGA
>CAMHUJ010000350.1 GCA_946188175.1 uncultured Ruminococcus sp. | reverse complement strand
AAAGTGAGAAGTTGGGAGTGAGGAGTTGCGGTGCAGCTTCGCTGCGATTTATAAAACGGAATCATCTCACGCCTAACTTTCTCCTTCCTCCTTCCTCCCTCCCCTTGCGTATTTCTTTCGTTTTTCTTCATAAATAAAATTCGGCAAAGAGGTTGAAATCCGCTGAAAAATGTGCTATACTTAATAATGGCACAAAAGCGCAAAACAGGAACGGCAGTCCGCCGCCGAAGGGAGTGAGAATGCGTGTCGGATTATCTGCATACAACATGGACAGCGCTGCTGAACGTCATCCGTTCGATCCGCCCGATTGACTTTCTGGATATCGCGCTGCTGACGATTCTGGTCTATACGATCCTGAAATTCGTGCGGGAAACGCGCGCAGGTCAGCTCATGAAGGGCGTCGGATTTATCGTTGTGGTCTTCTTCCTCAGCGATATTCTTGAACTGAAAGCGATCCATTGGATTTCTGTCAAGGCGCTCAATGCCGGTCTGATTGCAGTCATTGTCCTGTTCCAGCCGGAGCTGCGGCGCGTACTGGAAAAATTCGGCTCCACCTCAGCGCGGCTTTCGCGCCTGACGCTCGGCGAGGATGAAGATGTCATAGCGCAGTGGAACAAAGCCATCCCGATCATCTGTGCATCGGTCGAGCAGCTTTCCAAGACCGCAACCGGCGCGCTGATTGTCATTGAGCGCGGCACAAAGCTCGGCGAGCAGATTCTCAACGGAACAGTCATGCAGGCGATCCCGAGCACGGAGCTGTTCGGCAATATTTTCTTCAACAAAACCCCGCTGCATGACGGCGCCGTGATCATGCGTGACGGCATTATCTGGGCTGCGGCATGTTTCCTGCCGAAGCCGCAGAAGGAGGAGCTGATCGACAAGCATCTCGGCTCGCGCCACCGCGCGGCAATCGGCATGAGCGAAAATTCCGACGCGCTTGTGATTGTCGTTTCGGAGGAAACCGGTCAGATTTCGGTCGCAGACGACGGCATCCTGACGCGCAACTATACCGCAAAATCGCTGGAGCGCCTTCTCCGCGCGGTTCTGATCCCGCAGGAGAAGGACAACTGGCGCAATAAAACAATCAAGCTGCCGTTCCTGCACCGCAGAAACAATAAGCAGAAGGACACCGAGCAGGAAGCCCTGCCGCAGAAGGAAGCACCAACGCTGGAGCTTCCGCAGGACGACATTCTCCGCGCACTGGAAACCGCAGAACCGGAGCATGCCGCAGAGCGCAAGCCCCCTGCGAAGAAACAGAAGGAGGGCTGAGAATGCAGTTGAAAGGTACAAAGGCGGCTGCAAAGGAGCTACTCTCCGAGCTGCCGATCCGCAAGCCGCGCAAACTCAAGCGCTCCGATATCACAATGCTGATTCTGTCGCTGATTTTCGCGCTGTTTATCTGGGTATATATCGCAGTCACATTTTACTCGGAGACATCTCCGAAGTTCACGAAGCTGCCGGTCACGGCGGATATCACCAATACCAAGGCCTCGAATTACGGCTTGCAGCTGCTGCCGGAATCCGAGGAATATATCAACTCGCTGACCGTAGACTGTACGCTGGTCGGCAACCGTGCCTCGATCGGCGGTCTGTCCCGTTCCGATCTGGAAGCATATATTGATTTTGATTCGGATGTCACAGACCGCATCGGCGTGCAGTCGCTCCCGATCAAGATTCGCACGAAAAACGGCGCACAGTATACGAAAGCGGAGATCACGCCGAACCGCGTCACAGTCAAAATGGATCACTTTACGAAAAAAGAGGTTCCGGTCAGAGATGTACAGCATCCGAATCTGACACTTGACGCTGACGCGATCATCCGCGATGACAAGATCACCTATTCCCCCTCGAAGATCGAGGTACGCGGACCGTCCGAGCTGCTCAATAAGCTGGATCATATCTGCGTCAATGTCAGCGACAGCGATACACTGTCGGAAACAAAGACCTTTGAATCCGGCAATTTCTCGTATGTGGATTCCGACGGCAAGGTGCTGACGGATTCGGAGGGCAAAGCGCTGAACAATGATGCATTTGAGATATCGGCGAACCGTTTTTCCGTGACGATTCCGATTTACTATTCGCGCAAATTCCCTGTCGGTGTCGAGATTACCGAAATTCCGGGCAGCTATGACGAAACCGCGCTCAAGGATGTCCTTTACCGCCGTCTCCGCATTGTCAGCGGCAGCAAGACGTTCTCGCTCCCGGGATACGGCGACGACACTATGACGATCACGATTGAAACGTCCAATATCAACAACAAGGTCTCGCTGGAAGACATTACCAGCTATAATACGATGCCGATTGCGCTGAGTGATCTGGTACCGGGCAAAGCGATCACGCGGTCATTTCTGGCAGCAGAAGGCTTTGAGAGTCCGGATAACATTGCATCGGTCACATTCCGGCTGGATGATACCGATATCCTGACCGAAACGCGCTGGATCAAGAACAGCGAGATCGACCTGCAAAACCGGAACGACCGCTTCAGCTACGATCTGAAATCGCCGGACGGCAATACGCAGGTGACGCTCTGCGGCACCGCCGAGGAGCTTGCAATGGTAGACAACGAAGATCTGAAGGCCTATGTCAACCTGATCAACATTACGGAGAAGGGCAATAAAACGGCGAAGATCAACTTCATTCTTCCGGACACGATCAACGGCGTCTGGGTCATCAAACCGCCGTCACTGGCACTGAATGTCCGCGACGCAGATTAACAAAACCGGCGGCACGCTCATGCATTTGAGCGTGCCGCTTCTTGCAGATAAAGTAGTATCTGCGATGATCAAGAATGGGCTCCGCCCAAACCCGCCCATGGGATACTATCCCTTTGGAATCCCGAAATATAAACACAAGAAAAAAATAAAAGGCACCCGTGAATCCACGGATGCCTTTTGCAATACTGAAATAAGGATCAGCGCTTGGAGAACTGCGGTGCACGGCGAGCAGCCTTGAGACCGTACTTCTTTCTTTCCTTCATTCTCGGGTCACGCGTGAGGTAGCCGGCCTTCTTGAGAGCCGGACGGAGCTCAGCGTTGAACTGAAGCAGTGCGCGTGCAACGCCGTGACGGATTGCACCAGCCTGACCGGTAACGCCGCCGCCTGCAACGGTGCAGACAACGTCGAACTGTGCGCCGGTCTCAGTCAGCTCGAGCGGCTGACGAACGATCAGCTTGAGGGTATCAAGACCGAAGTACTCATCAATGGATCTGCCGTTAATGGTCACATTGCCGGAGCCGGGATAGAGGCGAACTCTCGCAACGGAATGCTTTCTTCTGCCGGTGCCGTAAAACGACTTCAGCTTTGCTTCGTAGGAAACTGTTTCACTCATTGTTTCTGGCTCCTTTCATTACAGTGTCCACAGCTCAGGCTTCTGAGCTGCGTTCTTGTGCTCAGCATCTGCATAGACGCGGAGACGCTTCATAGAGGTTCTGCCGAGAGAATTGTGCGGCAGCATACCCTCAACTGCGATAAACATTGCGTGCT
>CAMHUJ010000349.1 GCA_946188175.1 uncultured Ruminococcus sp. | reverse complement strand
TCTCACATTCAACGGCATGGCATCAGACTTCCATCCGCGGCAGCATCAGCTTGACTGCATTGCGCGTGCTGTGTACGGCGGCAATGCGCTGGCGGCTCATGTTGTCGGCGCCGGGAAATCCGCTGTCTTTATCTCATCAGTGATGAAAAAGAAGCAGCTCGGTCTGATCCATAAGGCTTGCGTCGTCGTGCCAAAGGCTCTGACAGAACAGACAGCACGCGAATGGCGCAGCATTTTCCCGGACGCAAAGATTCTGACTGTTTCGGAAATGGACTTATCCACACCGGCAAAGCGTGAGACCTTCACCGCGAGAATTGCGACCGGCGATTACGATGCGGTCATCGTGAGCCGCGAACAGTTTGACAAAATGCCGATGTCGGAGGAATACCAGAGGGCATACATTCAGCGGCAGATCGACGAGCTGGAGGATATGCTGACGGCGCAGAAGATGAACGGCGCGACCGGAAAGTCACCGTCTGTCATGAAGATCGAGCAGGCAAAAAAGAAACTGGAAAAGCGTCTGGAGAATATTCTGCATCCGAAAAAGCAGTCCACACGCAGCAAGGATGAGGTGCTGGATTTCCAGCAATTAGGCTTCGATTATCTGGTCGTAGACGAGGCACACGCCTACAAAAACGGCTTCGTATCGACAAAAATGAGCGATGTTTCTGGTGTTTCAGTCAGTCCCAGCGGGCGCGCGCAGGATATGCAGATGAAGTGTGATTACTTCAACGAGACACTAGGTCAGGGGCACATTCTGTTTTGTACGGGAACTCCCGTCAGTAACAGCATGACAGAACTTTATGTCATGACGCGCTATCTCCGGCCGGATCTTCTGACAGCATCCGGCGTGCAACGGTTCGACGATTGGGCGGCAACCTTCGGTCGCGTGATCGCGGCATACAAGCAGACGGCTTCCGGACAGCTGAAGCTGAAAACCTCCTTCGCAAAGTTTGCAAACCTTCCTGAGCTGATGGCGATGTATAAGGAGTTTGCGGATATTCAATCCGCGGAAAAGCTCCAGCTTCCGCGTCCCGATCTGATCGGCGGCAAGCCAGAGATCGTTTCTGTTCCCGCGTCACCGGAACAGCGCGAGTATGTCAAGCAGCTTGCGGACCGTGCGGGACTGATCGCGTCAGGCGCGGTTGACCCGCATATAGACAACCTTCTCAAAATAACGGGCGAAGCAAGACTGATCGGTCTCGGCAATCAGGCGGTCGCCGCACTCTATCGTGCAAAGGACGACGGTCACGGTGAACTGCCGGAAGATTTCGTTGAGGATGAGCCCGGAAAAGTCGATGCCTGTATTGAGCGCGTCTTGCAGTATTATCATGAGACAGAAGAACAGAAGGGCGTGCAGATCATCTTCTCTGACATTGCGGTCAACAGCGACAACGGAAACTTTTCGGTATATGATTACATCAAGCAGCAGCTTGTTGCAAAGGGTATTCCCGCGGATGAGATCGTGTTCGCGCCGAAGGCAGATTCCAAAAACAGAGCTGAGATTTTCCGCGCGATCAATGACGGCGAGTATCGTGTGGTCATCGGTTCGACCGGCACGATCGGAACGGGCGCGAACATCCAGCAGCGGCTTTATGCGTGCCATCACATCGACATACCGTGGAAGCCCTCAGATTATGAGCAACGCGAAGGAAGAATACTCAGACAGGGCAATCAGTTTGAAGCCGTGCGTATCCTGAACTATGTGACAGAGGGAACACTCGATTCCTATTTATATCAGGTTGTGACGGACAAAGCTCGGTTCATTGCCCAGCTTCTTGACGACAAATGCCCGGCGCGTGTATCTGAGGACTGCGACGACAAGGTATTAACTTTCGCCGAGCTGCAAGCAGCAGCAGAGGGCAACCCTGAATTCCGTGAGCGTATCAATCTCGCAAACCGTATCGCGGAACTGACTTCTCTGAAATCCGAACATCAGCATGAGCTTGGAAAGATGCAGCACAGCATCGACACGCTCCCGGAAATGATCGAACGCAAAAAGACCGCGCTGACACAGATGGCGGCTGACAAACAATCCGCGGACAAGCTGCGTGATTCGCAAAGCGGAAAGGTCAAGGAGTTTGCGCTGGTGAAACCGATGGGTTCACCGATCCGCAAGCACGAGGACATCAACGCTTTCCTGCATACGCAGATCACAAAGCGGCTGGAAAGACCCTTTGACGAAATGCCGTCGTTCAAGATCGGTGACTTCACACTTGCCGTGCAAACCAGACCGGGGCATCTCGATGAAGCGGTGCTGACGGTCAAAGGTGTGCGGGATTCCGTGTACTATATCCCGGTCGGCAGCGGTGATCATGCTGACAACTGGCAGCGCATTGCGAATTTCCTTGACAGCGGTATTGCGAAAGAGATCACCAAAACCGAACAGGAGATTGCAAAGCATGAGACTGATCTGGAACAGGCAAAGGCGAGAGTCGGCGAACCCTTCCCGATGGAAGCAGAGCTGGTCGATACACAAAAACGGTTCGCGGAACTAGAACAGAAGCTCTCCGGTTTGTCGGAACAGCAGGAGGATATTATTGATCCCGATGAAGTGGAGGAAACCGAAGGCGAACGCAAAGAGCGTGAAGCATTTGAACAGCGTGACGATGATGACATTGCACCGGACTTCGATCCGCCTGCACAGTCAGCGCCGCGCAGAAGATAATACGATAGATGAAAGCTCCCGCAAAAAAAAGTGGGAGCTTTCCATTGCTGCAAGGAGGACGATATGCAAAAGGAAGAACGCCAGCGGCTGATTCAGGAAGCAAAGGAGACTTCACTGACAGAATACTTCCGGGCGAGCGGTTACAAACTCAGACAGCACGGACACGAGGTATATGTGGACGGCTTGCCCGGTCATCAGCTGTGCATCAACTCGGCAACGAACCAGTGGTACGATCATTATACGGGAACAGGCGCATCGAACAATGCAGTCGAGTGCCTGATTCAGGTTCTGGACAAGAGCTTTGAGCAAGCGGTCTTTGAACTGACCGGCAGAGACATTTCCTTTTCCAGAGCAGAGGAATTTCCAAAGTCATTCCGTCCGCAGTACACATCACCGCCGCGTCCGGCAAAACCGGAACCAACGAAAAAGGAACTGCAAATGCCGGCGCGCGCCGAAACCATGCGGCAGGTTTTTGCATACCTGTGCAAGACGCGCGGCATTCCGGGAACAATCGTGCAGGAGCTTGCGCACTCCGGACTGCTGTATCAGAGCGAACACCGGACCGACACGATTGTGAACGGTCAACCGAAAACCTATCGCAATGCAAACGCTGTGTTCGTTCACCGTGACGCAAAAGGAACGATCATCGGCGCGGAGATTCAGGGATGCAACAGCGACCGACGGTATAAAGGCATCGCACCGGGAACCGGTGCCAGCGCGTTTATGTTCACTCCGGTCCCAGCGCGTGACGGAAAGATTCGCCGCGCATATATCTTCGAAAGTGCGATCGACTTGTTGAGCTTCTACACCTT
Organism: uncultured Ruminococcus sp.; assembly: GCA_946188175.1. Classification (GTDB taxonomy): domain Bacteria; phylum Bacillota; class Clostridia; order Oscillospirales; family Ruminococcaceae; genus Firm-04. The sequence goes on along the minus strand of CAMHUJ010000349.1, from coordinate 10 downwards.
CTGTGAGAAC
>CAMHUJ010000348.1 GCA_946188175.1 uncultured Ruminococcus sp. | reverse complement strand
CCCGATAATAAAGATCATCGGAATTGCATAAACCTTATCATTCAAAAGTGAAGCAAGCGGATTGATGATATTGCCTTCGCCGCTGTTCTGCATATATACAACAGGAGTCTTGCCTGTAGCAAGGTGATAACCTGCCGCCAGTCCGATCAGCAGCTCACAGATGCGGTCCGGCATCTGATTCGGAAAGAGGAATGCAATCAGCGCCGTCGCAGCAACCGCAAACGGATCACCGAACTGCCGCAGAAGCAGCAGCACCGTTCCGCGCAGGAAAAGCTCCGCGGCTGCCGCAGCAATCAGCGTATTGAAGATACCGTATGCGACAACCGCCGCGGTATCCTTATATACAACAATATTCTGTGCAAGCTCGATGCCGTCCTTCTGCGCAATCAGTGCAAAGATACCGGCGATCATCATTCCTGCGCCGACGCCGGCGGAAAACTCCGGTATGCCGCCCGCCGAAACCGGCGCAAAAATGCTGCGCGGCAGCTTGCCGAGCTTGATCAGCAGACCCGCCGGAACCAGATATTTCAGCAGCAAAAGCAACGCACGCGCCGCTACGACCGCCCACTGACTGCCCTTCATCGTAATCAGCAGGAAATCCATATGCATATCAATCCCGAAGAGCCGCAGCACGGCTTTCAGCAGCGAACTGCCTGCAATCTCCGTGAGAAAGAAGATCAGCAGCGCAGCGCCGATCACCTGTGCACAGCGCATCAGTGCAATGCGTTCCGCAAGGCTTGCATTCTGCTTTGCGGCTGCATCGCCCTGCACATAAACACTTTCAAGATTGTTTTCGGAAAAGCGAAACGCAAGTCTGGAATCGGATTCTCTGCGCCATTGCAGATAGTCTATGTTATATTGTTCATTGTTTGAATCATATTTGAATTCTTCTACGACATCCGTATAGGCATGCTCCAACAGCGTCACCCCCTACTATTCCACTATATCAATTTATTATAGCAAATCGGCCGCGAACAGTCGTGCAGATTTCGTAAAAAGTATATGAATAGACTATGAATTTTTCGTGAAGCGGCAAAAAAACCGGCAGCTCACAAATGAACTGCCGGTTCTGATTATGACATAAATGCATATTCCTGACTGTATTGCTCATAAAGGCGCTGGAAATCGGAATTCTGACGGCTCTTGATATCGCTCAGATATTCATGCGTATCGAACGAATCCGCATGCAGCTCGACCATTGCAACCGCAATATTCGAGCAGTGATCCGCGACACGCTCAAAGTTGCCGATCAGATCATTGAACACAAAGCCCTGCTGCAAGGTGCAAAGCTGCGACTGTAAGCGTGCAACGTGATTGAGCTTCGCCGTCTGGCAGAGCATGTCGATGCATTCCTCCAGCGGCTCAACCTTGGAGGCAAGCTCCAGATCGCCCTTTTCAAACGCCTCAAAGGTCATCCCGACGATTCTGCGCAGTGCCGCATCCATAACACGGAGCTCATCGAGCGCCGCATCGGAGAACTGCACCTTTTTCTCCCAGATTTCCTTTGCCGCCTCCTGAATATTGACGGAGTGGTCGCTGACGCGCTCGAAGTCGCTGACCGTATGCAGATAGAGCGAAACCTCCAGCGTCTGCTCGTGGTTCAGCTCACCGCCCGTCACCTTGATCAGATAGGTTCCGAGCATGTCCTCGTAATGATCGACGATATCCTCCGCCTCAATGACCTTTGCTGCCTCCGCTTCGTCATAATGCGCAATCAGATCGAATGAACGGAACAGACCGTTTTCGGTCAGATCCGCCATGCGCTGCATTGCCTCCTTGCTCTGTGTCAGTGCAAGGACAGGGTTGACGAGGAAGCGCTCCTCAAGATGCACGATATCATACGCCTTTGAAGCAGGCTCCTGTTTTTTATCCGGCGTATTGCGGAGCAGTCTGTCCGTAATGCGCTCGAGATACTTCATAAACGGCAGCAGGACGATAATCGCCACGATTCTGTAGAGCGTATTCAGCATCGCAATGCCGACCATGCCGATTGCCGCATTGTTCTGCATGAACGGGAAATGCAGCAGCGCATTGCCGCCGTAGAACAGCACGGTACAGATCACCGTACCGAAAATATTGATCAGCAGATAGATCAGCGAAGTACGCTTGCCGTCTCTGCCTGCGCCGACCGCGGAGAGCAGAACCGGAATCGAAGCACCGATACCCATACCCATGATCATCGGGAAGGCTGCCGCGTAGGTGACGGCGCCCGTCACGGAAATCGCCTGAAGGATACCGACCGATGCCGAGTTGCTTTGCAGCAGCGCCGTGATCAGAATACCGACCAGGATGCCGAGCACCGGATTATCGAACATTGTCAGCATCGAGCGGAAGCTCTCGCTCTCTTTCAGCGGTGCAACCGCATCGCTCATCGCCGCCATGCCGTACATCAGCACCGCAAAGCCGAGCATGATGCCGCCCGCGTTTTTCTTTGTTTCCTTCTTGGAGAACATCAGCCAGATGATGCCGATGAATGCAACGACCGCCGAGATCGTGTCGGTCGAAAGCAGACTCAGCAGACCGCCGCCCTTTCCGAGCATCGAAAGACAGAGCAGCCAGCCGGTCACGCTCGTACCGATATTTGCGCCCATGACAATCGAGATCGACTGCGCAACGGTCATCATGCCGGAATTGACGAATCCGACGACCATTGCCGAGGTCGCGGACGAGGACTGAATCACCGCCGTGACAAATGTGCCGAGCAGAATTCCTTTGAGCGGCGTACCGGAGAGCTTCCAGAGCACAAGCTCCAGCTTGTTTCCGGCTGTTTTCTTCAAGCCGTCGCCCATGAGCTGCATACCGAACAGAAACAGTGCAACTCCGCCGATTAAAGCAAGAACATTCGCAATACTCATTTGATCTTTTCCTTCTTTTCTTGTGATAAATCTCAATTCATTCCATACGGAGTTATCATAATACAAAAAAATCAAATGTATGTATTGCGAATGTTAAATTCAGGTTAAATTCGGATATCCATTGTATCTTCGTCGATTGGAACGACGTCAATCCGCCGCGGATGTCTCGGCTCCGTTTCCGGTTCGGATGCAGGCGTTACGGCTGCGGGCAGCGGTTCCTGCTCCGGCTCCTCCGGCAGCGGCGCGTCCTCCTCCGGTTCATCGTCGGTGAAGAGCTCCAGATTGAGCGCGGCAGCCGCCTCATTCAGCAGCTGATCGGTCTCATCGAGTGCCAGACGGCGCGATGCAGTATGCTTCCGCCGCTGCGGTTCAGGCTCCGGTTCGTCTTCCGGTTCGGGCGCATCGTCCAGATCGAACAGCGTCCCCTGCTCCGGCTCGTCATATTCCGCCTGATAGTCTTCCGTATCCTCAGCGTATTCTGCATCGTCCTCGGGATATGCTTCGGTATCCTCAGCGTATTCTGCATCGTCCTCGGGATATGCTTCGGTATCCTCAGAGTATTCTGCATCATCCTTGGAATAATCTTCGGTATCCTCAGAGTATTCTGCATCATCCTCGGGATATGCTTCGGTATCCTC
>CAMHUJ010000347.1 GCA_946188175.1 uncultured Ruminococcus sp. | reverse complement strand
TACCGAAGCAGCGCCAAAGGCGCCGACGTCCTCTGCATCCTCGCCGACGGGACGATGAAGATCGTGAACGACCGGGATTTCACCGCCGAAGAGCTGGTCGAAAGCGGCGTGTGGCAGGCCTTTTCCTTCGGACCGGGGCTTGTGGAAAACGGCATGATCAGCGTCGGAGAAGACGACGAGGTCGGGCACGCGAAAGCGAGCAATCCGCGGACGGCGATCGGCATTGTCGATGATCTGCACTATCTGTTTGTCGTCTCCGACGGCAGAACCTCAGACAGCGACGGTCTTTCGCTGAGTGAGCTTGCATATTTCATGCAGAGTCTCGGCGCATATACCGCCTATAATCTCGACGGCGGCGGCTCCTCGACCATGATCTTCAACGGCAGTCTCATCAACAATCCGACGACCAGCGGCAGATCCATCAAGGAAAGGAGCGTGAGTGACATTGTCTACATCGGATATTGATACCGGACGGCGGCATATCCTGCATCATGCTGCGGCGGATTTCATCGCGGCACTTTGTCTGGCAGGCTTCGGCGCGGTCTATGAGCATTTCAGCTTCGGCGTCTATTCCAATTTTATGATCTATGCATTCATCTACCCGCTGATTTCCGGTTTACTGCTGCTGTTTACGGTAGTCCGGATGCATCTTCCGCAGGCGCGCACGCTGTTCCTGCTGCATGCAGGTACGGCAGCGTTCACGGTCGGCAGCATCGCCGCAGGTATTCTGCATATCAGCGGCAGAGATCATAAGCTGCTGATCGTCTATCCCCTGCTCGGCGGTGTTCTTCTCCTGCTGACGCTGCTTTCGTACCGGAATGATGCATAACGGTATCTGCGATGCATTGATCATGGGACTCCGTCCCAAACCATGCCAAAGGGACTTGTCCCTTTGGCATCCCATTTTTCATATAAATAAAGTTAAGCCGCTCAATCCAAGCTGAAATGCTGATTGAGCGGCTTTGTTATTTCATGTATCCACGGCATTTCAGTACCGCTTTTGTGCAGGATACGTCACGGGGGCTTGCGCGGAAAACGATTCTGTGCTATGATAAGCACAAGAGAGGTGATCACGTGAAAATCTCAATGCAAATCGACGGCGCATATGAAGATACCGAAATCCTCATACGCAGCCCCAAGCTCACACCGGAACTCGAGCAAATCCTCGCGGCACTGCATCTGCTGGAACAGAAAATCACCGTGACAAACGGCGGCGAAACAGCCTTCCTCGATGCTGCCGAAATCGTCTACGCGGAATCGGTTGACCGCAAAACCTTTGTCTATACGCAGTCTGCATGCCATGAAACGAAGCTGCGCCTCTATGAACTCGAGGAGCTGCTTGCGCCCTGCGGATTCCTGCGCATCAGCAAATCCTGTCTCGTGCAGGTGAAGATGATCCGCTCGCTCCGCACCGAGCTCGACCGCAGACTGCGCCTGACGCTCGAGACCGGCGAACAAATCATCGTGTCGCGTCAGTATGCAGACGCACTCAAACAACATCTGGGAGTGAAATAATATGAAAAAATATCTGTCTGATTATATCCGGAATGTCCTGAGAAATCTCGGGCTCTTCACACTTGCCATGTCTGTATTCGTCTCGCTGTGCGGCGAAAAGGTCATGGGAATCACACCGCTCGCCGCGCTCGGCAGCAAAGGCATCCCTGTCCGTGTGCTTTTTCAGGCGCTGCTTGTAAATCTCATCGGCGTTGCGCTGGCGCGGCTGTTTCTCAGCGAAGCCGTCATCAAGGACATGAAGCCGAGCCTGCGCATCATCCTTGCGACCGGCTGTGCCTTCCTGACCGTCTTTGCCGCAATAATCGGCTTCGGCTGGATTCCGCTGCATGAAGAAGGCAGTATCCCCGGTCTATGCGTCTTTGCGGTCTGCTTCCCCTGCATTTTCATATACAGCGCGCACCGGTTCATCCGCCGCGAACAGGCTGAAAATCAGCAGCTTGCCGATGCGCTTTCCAAATATAAAGCAGAGCATACGATCTGAAAAAAAAGACTGCATATCCAAGAGCGGATATGCAGTCTTTGATTTTATGAAGTATAAAATTACTTCAGCTCAATGGTAGCGCCAGCCTCTTCGAGCTTCTTCTTGATTTCCTCAGCTTCTGCCTTAGCAACGCCCTCTTTCAGAGTGCCGAGACCCTCAACAGCAGCCTTAGCCTCCTTCAGGCCGAGACCAAGAATATCCTTAACAGCCTTGATGACATTCATCTTGCCGTCGCCGAAGGACTTGAGAACGATATCGAACTCGCTCTTCTCTGCCTCACCGGCACCTGCGCCAGCGCCTGCTGCCGGACCTACTGCTGCAACAACAGCAGTAACGCCAAACTCTTCCTGGATTGCCTCGACCAGCTCAGCCAGCTCGAGAACGGAGAGTGCCTTGATATCTTCGATAAACTTCATTGTCTTTTCGGAAGCCATGATAATTCTCCTTTTCAAAAATAAAAATAATTTGGATTTCAGGCGGCCTTATACTCAGGCTGCCTCTTCGTTCTTCTTGTCCACGAGAGCCTGCAGCGTTGCAGCGAGCTTCTGCATCGGACCCTGAAGGGAACCGAGGAGCTGTGCAAGCAGGACGTCCTTGGACGGAATCTTGGAGAGTGCCTTGACGCCGTTTGCATCATAGAACTCACCGTCAACGAAACCAGCCTTCAGGCTGAACTTTCCGTTGGACTTCTCAGCGAAATCGCCGAGGATTCTGGCTGCGACAGTCTGATCGCCCTCGCAGGTAGCGATTGCGGTCGTGCCCTCGAGGACACTGTCAAACTGCTCGAAGCCGATGTTGTGCATAGCAAGGCGGATCAGGGTGTTCTTCTGAACAGCGTAGCTGACGCCTGCCTCGCGGAGCTCCTTACGCAGCTTGGTATCCTCCTCAACGGTGATACCCTTGTAATCCACGAGCACGCATGCAGCAGCATTCTTGAGCTGCTCGGTCAGTGCATTGACCTTCTCCTGCTTTGCCTGCAAAACCTTTTCACTAGGCATGTTTTTCACCTCCGGTTTTGTAATCGGCTGAACAAACATCGAACGGAGGCATATAAAAAAGCCTCTCCCGAAACATCGGAGAGGCGGAGTTCACGTATCATACGGGAACGACCGGCACTCCTCGGCTGGACTTCTGCGCATGCTGCGCTGCCGGCTGTCTGTGGAATACGGGATTCGTATGTTTTATTCAAGCCTATTTATTATAGCATATCCGGTTTGATTTGTCAAGCACTTTTTCAAAAAAATATGCACATCCGGAAATGCGCTGCGGAGTATGCCGCATTGCAGCATACCCCGCCCGCAGTTTTCCGTGGTTTCCGCGCTTATGCCTGTCCGATCAGCCGCATCAGCGCAAACAGATCCTGAATATCCAGCAGCGCATCGCCGTTGAGATCGGCTGAATCGAACGGAATCAGCTCCGGATTCAGTCCCGGATGCTCTGCAAGCAGTGCGGAATAAACCGTCACATCCGCCGCGGAGCATTTGCCGTCGCCGTTGAGATCACCCT
>CAMHUJ010000346.1 GCA_946188175.1 uncultured Ruminococcus sp. | reverse complement strand
CAATATATCGCGGTCGGCAGAGAGAAGGAGATCGAAGCGCTGCTGCATGATATCGGCGTTATGGCAGACGGCGGCGCATCGTTCCGGTTCATCAGCGGAAAATACGGCAGCGGCAAGAGCTTCCTGCTGCAAACGGTACGCAATTATGCAATGGACAGGGGATTTGCCGTTTGTGACGCGGACCTTTCGCCGGAGCGCAGATTGCAGGGCGCGAACGGGCAGGGCATTGCGACCTATAAGGAGCTGATGCAGAATCTCTCGACGAAAACGAAGCCGGACGGCGGCGCGCTTTCGCTGATCCTCGACCGCTGGATCAACGGCATCCGGACGAATGTCGCAGCGGAAAGCGGTCTGGAGCTGACCGATCCCGAGTTTCACAAGCAGGTCGAAAAGCAGATCTATCAGACAGTCGATGCACTGAGCAGCCTTGTCCACGGCTTTGATTTTGCGACGCTGCTGCGGATTTACTATCAGTCATTTGTCAATGATGATGCAGAAACAAAGGCGAAGGTCATTAAGTGGTTCCGCGGCGAATATCAGAACAAGACCGAGGCGAAAAACGAGCTCGGCGTCAGCATCTGCATCCGCGACGACGACTGGTATGAATACATCAAGCTGTTTGCAATGTTCTTGAAGCAGGCAGGCTATCAGGGTCTGATCGTGCTTGTCGATGAGCTGGTCAATCTCTATAAAATTCCGCAGAGCATCTCGCGCGAGAAGAACTACGAAAAAATCCTGACCATGTACAATGACACGATGCAGGGCAAGGCGCAGTATCTCGGCATTGTGATGTGCGGTACGCCGCAGTGCATGGAGGACCCGCGGCGCGGCATATACAGCTATGAGGCGCTGCGTTCCCGTCTGGTTGACGGCAAATACTGCGACGGGCAGAACAATCTGCATGCACCGATCATCCGCTTAGAGCCGCTGAGCTACGCGGAAATGCGCATTCTGGTTGAAAAGCTCGCGGAGATTCATGCAGTGCTCTATGATTATGAGCAGATTGTCACCGCGGCGGATATGGATGCCTTTATCAAGATCGAGTACGGCAGAATCGGCGCGGACAGCAATCTGACGCCGCGCGAGGTCATCCGCGATTTCATCGAGGTGCTCGATATCATGCAGCAGCATCCGGGCAGCACGGTCGCCGGACTGCTCGGCGGCGATGCAGGCTTCACCTATGCGCCGACCACTCTCGAAGAGCAGGAGCCCGTCGAGGACGAATATGCGGAGTTTACCGTCTGAAAAATATGAAATAAGAATTGCGGTACCTTATGCTTCCGCATTCTGAATCATCCGCGAAAGCGGATACCGCAATTTCTAATTCCTCATTTCTAATTATTTATTTTGCAAGATCCGCGGACAATCCGCGTATCCATATATTCATTAACCAAAGGAGATTTTAACATGAGATTCAGAAAGAGAGCGCTGCTGAGTGCAGCTATGATGCTGATTATGACCGCCGGTATGGCAGGCTGCGGCAACACGCAGAAAAACGATCCGGCAGCGGAGATCAAGGAGGAAATCAAGCTGAATGACAAGCAGTTTGTCATTACGCTGTATCCGGAATATGCGCCGATCACCTGCAAGAACTTCGAGAAGCTCGTGAATGACGGCTTCTATGACGGCATCATCTTCCACCGCGTCATTGCAGATTTCATGGCGCAGGGCGGCGACCCGACCGGTACCGGCATGGGCGGCAGCGACCAGAACATCAAGGGCGAATTCAAGAACAACGGCGTGGACAATCAGCTTTCGCATACGCGCGGCGTGGTTTCCATGGCAAGATCGTCTGATCCGGACAGCGCGTCCAGCCAGTTCTTCATCTGCTATACGGATTCCTGCAATTTCCTTGACGGCGATTATGCAGCATTCGGCAAGGTGACCGATGGCATGGAGGTTGTTGACAGCTTCCTCGAGGTTGAGCGCGATATGAGCAGCAACGGCGAGCTTTCCGTTCCGCAGACACCGATTACAATGGACAAGGTAGAGATGTACGCAAAGGATTCCGACGGTCATGACCGCGTTCTGGTCACGATGAAGGACTTTCTGCCGAAGAAATAAGAGAAACGGCAGGGATCTGATTCAGGTCCCTGCCGTTCCGGAAATTGCCGTGTAACGTTTTGTGTGTATTTGCGGTCTATTTAATAGAGGGTCATTCCGCTTCCTCCACAAATTCAAGGATATCACCCGGTTGACAGTGCAGCGCCAGACAGATCGCATTCAGTGTGGAGAAGCGGATTGCACTGACCTTTCCGGTTTTGAGCTTCGAGAGATTGACATTGCTGACGCCGACCTTCTCGCTCAGCTCATTGAGACTCATTTTTCTGTCCGCCATGACGCGGTCAAGCCGTAAAATAATCGCCATAGCCGCACCTCACAGCGTCTCGTCGGATTCCTGCTGGAGCATGGTGCCGTAGTGCATGATCAGCGCGGCAAAGAGAAAGATCAGTCCTTCGCTCAGCGAGGAGGAGGCTGACATGGAGAGCAGGCTGACGTACCACTTTCCGGCGAGCATCGCAGTCACCACTGAGGGGATGATCGCTTTCAGGATTGTCAAGATCGCAATGACAAAGACGATCGTGCTCTTTTTGACGGAAAAGGGGCGTCCGCTGCGCGACATCCGCAGACAGAGAATGCCCGTCAGCAGCAGAATCAGCATGCTCAGACCTGCCGCGATCTCATGCTGCAAATAGGCGAGCTGCAGGGTGCGGTCTGTTGCCGGTGTACTGAGACCGAGCGGCCTTTGCAGCATGATCGCCGCCTGCAAGACCGATGAGAGCAGGCAGAAGATACCCATGACAAGGCTGCTTGTCCGGATTTTCTGAATGATGCTTTGGATTTTTTTCTGATCCATAAGAAGTTACCTCCGATTGTTGCATTCGGCATATGTCATATGACTGCCGGATTGTGCTTTACAGTGTCTCGTCCGATTCCTGCTGAAGCATGGCGCCGTAGCGGATGATATGCGCGATGAACAGGAACAGCAGTCCCTCCATGAGTGCGCTGAGATTGGACGCTGCAACCGTGTCAGGTCCGCTGCGGCAGATCGCATAGACCGCGGCAGACGGCGCAATGACATTCAACAGAAACAGATAGCTGATGATGCGCACCGTTTTTGCATTTTTCATGCTGAACGGCATGCCGTCCTTTGCGATGCGGAAAAACATCAGCGCGGCAAGCAGCATCACCGCCGCGAGGATAAAGGATGAAACGCTGCGGCGGCAGAGCGAGATTTTCGTGAGCATATCGACGGCGATTTTGATATTGCCGACATATGTGCGGTTATGTTCTGTCAGGAGCGGCGGAATGATTGCCGCTGCCAGATTGCACAGCATCGCAAGCAGGCAGAAGGCAGTGATGCACATGCTGCCCTTTTTGAGCTTTGTGATGAGTTGTTCTTTGCCCATTGCATTTTCCTCCGTAGCAGATTTGCGGAGCCGTTCCTCTCTCCGTTGCTTGCAGTATAGCACGGAATTTTACGTTTGTCAACTAGAATTTAACGATT
>CAMHUJ010000345.1 GCA_946188175.1 uncultured Ruminococcus sp. | reverse complement strand
CGATTACGGCTGGGAATATTTGCAGGATATCAACGGCTTCAGCTACTTCCGCAAACCGGCAGACGGTGTTTCAAAAGAGGAGCTTGAACTTTTCAGCGACGGCGAATCGCGCATCAAAATGATCAAAAAGTTTCTGGTCGCAAAAATGCCGCTCGCCTATCTGATTTTTCTTGCAGTGATACTCGTAAATGCGGAACCGTACTGCGATGTGATCGTAAAGCTGCTGCACGGAGATCCGCTGCAAATCGGAGAGGTCCATATCCTTCTGAGCCTTGCGGTTCTGATTGCTGTGCTCATTTTTGTTACCGTGCAGTCCGTTCGCGCATATCACCGCATCAAAAAGGAATATCAGAATCGCGCATGACAATCATTCCCTTATCATTGGAGGTGTCTGAAATGAAAGGCAAGTCTGACAACATCAAAAGAGTCCGCAAGTTCTTCACGATTGCAGAATTTGAGAAGGAAGAGAAATACCTCACGGATATGGCGGCGCAGGGCTGGCGCTTTGTCGATACAAACGGTTATGTCTATACCTTTGCGCGCTGCGAGCCGGAGCAGGTCGTTTACCGGCTGGATTTCAGCGGGATTCCGCTCGGTCAGCGCGAGGATTATTACACCATGTTCCGCGATTACGGCTGGGAATATTTGCAGGATATCAACGGCTTCAGCTACTTCCGCAAATCCGCAGACGGCGTTTCGCCGGAGGACCTCGAAATCTTCAGCGACGGCGCTTCACATCTGACCATGGTCAAAAAGGTCATGCTGAAAAAGCTGATTCCGCTGATCGGCATCTTCTTTTTTGGCTTCTTGCAGTTTGTTCAAATTGTCCGGCACAAGTTTCTTGCAGGTCAGCCGGATACACATGACCGGATCTTTCTGGTATCGCTCGCGGTGATCTGGGCAGCTGATTTGTTTATGTTGTTTCGGGTGATCGCAGATTTCCTGCATTTGAAAAAGAAATATTCAAAAAACGAATAATCACATGATTTCTGCGCATCCTACCGGCAGATTGGAGTGATGCAGTATGACAGAAATCATCCGCTCGCAGGGCGCAAAGGACCCCTCGCAGGAGGTCTACAAAGAAATGGTCGCGCAGGCTTCGCGCCGCACGAATATCACGGCATCCGGCAGGCGCTGCTCCGTGCGGGTGTTTCGCAGGACAATTCCGCCGCATGGACCTCGGTACTGCTGGTCTTTCTCTCCGCGCTGCTGACCGGCTTCGGGTTCTATCAGAAGCTCGCAAAGCACGGCGGCGCCGGTACGCTCGTCCCGATTACAGGCTTTGCGAATGCCGTTGCCTCGGCAGCGGTCGAGGCGAAGACCGAGGGCTTTATTCTCGGTGTCGGCACAAAGATTTTCACGATTGCAGGACCCGTGATTCTCTACGGCACTGCTGCTTCCGTCATTTACGGCTTGATCTATTATTTCAGCGGTATTATTTTGCGATGAAAGCAGTGTCTCCGAAGTGCAGCCTGTATGGATATGAAGAAAAGCCGCTCAATCAGCTTTTACGCGGGATTGAGCGGCTTTTTTTGTTATCATATCAATCTCATTCGGTCGGAGACATCTCAGAACTGCGCCTTGCCTTCGAGGATGAGCATTTCATCGGCATGGGGGTCGATCTCCTGCTCTTTGACCTCGCGCTGCCAGTCCTCCGGCGCATAGGATTCGATTTTCACGGTGACTGCTTCGCGTGCGCAGCCCCATTTTTCGGTGAAGATGCGCGTGATATCCTCTGCGATCTCCTGCTTGATTTTTTCATCCTTCGGGTATGCTTTGACCACGATCAGCGGCATAGAGCTTCTTCCTTTCCTTATAATGCTTCCATGCGAGATTCAGAAAATCATCGCTGTTATAGGCATCCCAGCCGACGCGGATGCGCTCCTTGCCGAGCTCTATGACCGTATCGACGGGCTGCGATTTGCCTCGTTTGCGCTGTCCGAAGGGCTTTGCCTTCCGGACATAGGTGATCTCCTCCCAGCGGTAGCGCCTGCGGATACCGAGCAGATTGTGATATACGAAGCCCTTGTCCTCGTGATAATCAATGCGGATATTCCGTGTCATCATCAGCGGAACGGTCATCAGAATCGCTGCGCCGACGATGATGCAGGTGATACGCTCGGAATGATTCAGAATGCACAGGATCAGCACAACCGAAAAGCATGCGCAGCAGACCCAGCCGATTCCGGCAGGATCACGGTTCGGAATGACCGTTCCGCGCCGTTTTCTGCGCTTTGCCGTTTTTTTACGTATCTGCGCCATTACCGGAATGCCTCCACGCATTCACGCTTCACGAGCGCAGCAAGCTCCTCCGGCAGATTGTGCTGTGCATCCCACTCCTGCCCGAAGTCTGCCGCCTCCGCCTGATACTGTGCATACAGCGGCGAGGCTTTATAATTGCGGAGCAGCAGCGGCAGTTCCGCGCCGTTTTTCTCTGCACGTGCGATTGCAAGGCAGAGCGAAATATTGACCTCTTTCCGGCTGCCGACGCATTCAAACGGCTTATTCGGCAGCGCACCGCAGAGCTCCTGCAAAACGGGCTCCATTTCCGGCATTTCAAACATCGGCGCACCGAGCAGTCTTGCGATCTCTTTGAGCGGCAGGAACGGCGACAGAATCACCGAGACAAACAGGCACTTCGCGCAGTGTCCGCACCATTTATCCTGCTTTGCACCGGCATTGCAGCTGCGGAAGATCTCGTGATATTTCGTATCGCAGGATGCAAAATACCGTGCGATCTGGAATTCCGTCAGCGGACGCAGCAGGCTGAAATACCGCACGCCGCAGCGCAGATAATCCCGCTCATACGCGAAAAAGTCACGCTCGAACTGATAGCTCTTGGAATACTGGTGATTGACCTCCGCCTCGGAAACGGTCGATTCGCTTGCCGAGGATTCGTTCGAGAGAATGACTGTACCGATGCCGTTGAGATATGCCGTCAGTACCGAGGAAAAAGCGACAATCGCGGAAAACGGCGTATGACCGTTCAGATAGCCCTCTTTGTTCAGGCGCAGCATATTCGGATCGAGCGTGCGCTTCGGCTCCAGGATGCGTTCCTTCGGGATGCCTGCGAGAATCGCGGCTTTCTCAGAGGAATCGCGGTGATTGATCTGATAGGCATAGGCATTATCAAGCTGCCCCTTGAGCAGATTCAGCGTGACAATCGAATCCTTGCCGCCGCCGACCGGAATCAGATAACCGGAAAGATCTGTTCGCTTCGCAGGCTGATCCGGATTGTTCCGTCCGGCAGGATCGGGATTGTAGGTGAACTGCATAAAGCTGTCCAGTCCCCCGAAATACAGCCGCTTCCACCAGTTTTCCTGCGCTTTGTCAATGAGAGCATCGCTGAGGCGGACTCTGGGCGGGCAGGCGATCTTCCAGTAGGAGACCAGCTCTGCCATACCGAGCGAAAAGACCAGACGCCGGAATGCGGGATCGTTTTCATATCTGTCACTGCAGCCGTCGCAGGGAATCTCCCATTGCGGCGAGAAATGCTCCTCGCCGAACGAGAAACAATATG
>CAMHUJ010000344.1 GCA_946188175.1 uncultured Ruminococcus sp. | reverse complement strand
TGCCGCAGTTCTGTGCGGAAGCGCTGCTCGCCGGCATCATGCTCGATACGAAGAATTTTATCATGCAGACCGGCGTACATACCTTTGAGGTTGCGGCGTTCCTGCGCGAGCGCGGCGCCGATCCGATTGCGGTCAAGACGCTGTTTGCGGAATCGCTTGAAGCCTGCCAGCAGCGTTCCAAGCTGGTATCCGAAGCCAGAATGCACGGAAAATACGCGATTTCCGTTGCGACGGAAAACATACCGGATGTTCGCGTCATTGCCTCACAGGCAGCCGATGAGCTGCTTGGTGTTGAGGGTGTGGAGGCATCGTTTGTGCTTTTCCAGAGCGGCAAGCAGGCTTGCATCTCCGCGCGCTCACTCGGCAAGGTCAATGTTCAGGTCATTATGGAGCGGCTCGGCGGCGGCGGTCATCAGATCATGGCAGCTGCACAGCGCACCGACTGCACGCTGGCACAGCTCGGCGAAATGCTCGTTGAGGAGCTGAATCAGGTTGCTGCGGCGCCGGAACCGGCGGAAGATACAGAATCAGAATAGGAAGGAAGAATCTATCATGAAGGTTATTTTATTGCAGGATGTCAAGGGCACCGGCAAGCAGGGCGAGATCAAGAATGTCTCCGACGGCTATGCACGGAATTTCCTGCTCGGCAAGGGACTTGCAGTCGAAGCGACGAATGAAAACCTGAATAAGCTCGCCGGACAGAAGGCGTCCGCACAGCACAAAATCGACGTTGCCGTGCAGGAGGCGAAGGAGCAGGCTGCAAAGCTCGAGGGCAAAAAGGTGATCGTCCGCGCAAAGGGCGGTCAGGGCGGAAAGCTCTTCGGCGCCGTCACGCTCGGCAATGTTGCGGATGCACTGAAGGAGCAGTTCGGCTTTGCGGTTGACAAGCGCAAGCTGTCCGTCAGCAGCGAGATGAAGAATGCCGGCGATTACAGCGCGGAAGCAAAGCTCTACAGCGGCATTTCCGCGAAGTTTACTGTTTCCGTGGAGGCAGAAAATGGCTGATCCTGCCGGATATTCGGGATATTCCGATGCATTCTCCGAGCAATCGCTGCCCTACAGCGATGAAGCGGAGCAGGCGGTGCTCGGCGCGATCTTAGTCGATCCGGAAATGCTTTCCGTTGCGCTGGAGCATATCCGTCCGGAGTATTTTCATCTGGAGCAGCATAAGCAGCTGTTCCATGTGATGCTTTCGATCTTCCAGAGCGGCGGTCAGGATCAGCAGCTTGATCCGGTCGTCGTCGTGCATGAGGCTGTCCGCGAGGGCGTCTTTGAGAATGAGAGCGAGGGCAGAAATTATCTGCGCGATCTCATGGAGGGCGTGCCGTCTGCGGAGAATATTGTCAGCTATTGCAAGATCGTTGCAGAGCGATACTGTGCGCGGCAGCTTGCGACCGTTGCAAGAGGGCTTCTGCGGGAGATCGCAGTCGGCGCGGAATCTGCGCAGACGCTTCTGGATTCGGCAGAGCAGCAGATCTATGACATCCGGCAGGGCAGAGATGTCCACGGGCTTGTCCCGATGCGCGATGTCGTCGTCTCGACATTTGATTATCTGCGGAAGATCACCGGTCCGGAGCGCGAGCAGTATATCGGTGCAAAGACCGGCTATCCGGAGCTCGATGCGGTTACAGGCGGCATGAACAATTCCGACCTTGTGATTCTCGCAGCCCGTCCGGGTATGGGCAAGACCTCATTCGCGCTGAATCTTGCGTCGAATGTCACGCGCAGAACCGGCAGAACCGTTGCGATCTATTCGCTCGAAATGGGTCTGGAGCAGCTTGCCTCGCGTATGATCTCCACAGAGGCACTGGTCAATGCGCACAAGCTGCGTACCGGCAGAATGGAGCCCGCGGAATGGAACCGCATTGCAAGCAGCGCCGATGTCCTCAGCCGTATGAATATCATGCTCTCCGAGGCGACCGGCATCACGGTCTCGGCGATGAAGGCGCAGCTCCGCAGAGTCAAGAATCTCGGCATGGTCGTCATCGACTATTTGCAGCTCATGGATGCGCCGCTGAAATCGGATAACCGTGTGCTTGTCATTTCGGATATCACGCGAAATCTCAAGCTCATGGCGAAGGAGCTCAATGTACCGGTGCTGCTGCTTTCCCAGCTGAACCGCGGCGTTGAGAGCCGTACCGACAAGCGCCCGATGATGTCCGACCTGCGTGAATCCGGTTCGATTGAGCAGGACGCCGATATCATCATGTTCCTCTACAACGATTTCTATTATCAGAAGGAAAAAACGGATGCTGCGGTCGAGGTCGAATGCATCGTTGCAAAGAACCGTCACGGCAGCACCGGCACGATCAAAATGATCTGGGACCCGCAGTTTACGCGGTTCTCGCCCAAGGAGCAGGGTGAGGCTCCGCCCGCATGAGTACGCAGATTCCGCTGCATGACAGGGTGCTTTCGGGGGCCGGAAGACCGCAGTCCGGTATCTGTACGGTCGCCTTTTCGGGCGGCGCGGACAGTACGGCGCTGCTGCTCTGCTTATATCAGCTGCGGGAGCAGCTTGCGATTGATCTGCGTGCGGTGCATGTGCATCACGGCATCCGCGGCGCAGAGGCAGACCGCGATGCAGCGTTTTGTAAGCAGATCTGCGAAAAATACGGCATTCCGTTTCAGACGGTGTATGTCGATGTTCCGGCATATGCAAGGGAAAACCGGCTTTCGCTTGAAACGGCGGCGCGCAGGCTCCGCTATGAAGCACTGGAACAGGCAGCGCCCGAGGGTGAGATCGCAACGGCGCATCATGCCGGAGACAATGCGGAGACCGTGCTCTTTCATCTGCTGCGCGGCAGCGGCATGAAGGGGCTGCGCGGGATTCTGCCGCGGTCGGGGCGGATTATCCGTCCGCTGCTGTATGCGGAGAAATCCGATATTCTCAGCTTTTTGCAGGCATGCGGCGAGACTTATGTCGAGGACAGCACGAATTTTCTGCCGGACAGCAGCCGGAACCGTCTGCGCAGTGAGCTGATGCCGCTGCTGCTGCGGGAAAATCCGGCGGCGCTGCAAACCATTGCAAGAACCGCGGCAATCCTTACAGAGGATGAAGCATATCTTTCGGAGGAAGCGGAAAAGGCTTACCGGCAGTGTTTTGATCCGGTCGGCGGCGGCTTTCACGGGCTGCTGCAATACGCAAAGCCGCTCCGGATGCGTGTTTATATGCTTCGTCTGGAGCGGATGCCGAAGCCGCAGCACATCGACCCTTCGTATGAGATGCTCTGCGTGATCGACGAAGCGCTGTGTTCCGGCAGCGGGACCGTAAATCTTTCCGGCGATGTTTATGCGCGGGTATATCGGGGCATTCTGTATATGCAGACGCATGTTCATCTGAGCGAACCGATCCCGATGCAGACCGGTGAAAACCGGATTTTTTCGGAAAAACGCTGTTTTGTGACCTGCTGCGATGCCGAGTCATTATCACGGAATCTTCACACGGCAGACACAAAAAAGACGTTGGATTTTGATAAAATAATAGGACAGCCTGTCTTCCGGCAGTGCCGTCCGCAGGATGAGAT
>CAMHUJ010000343.1 GCA_946188175.1 uncultured Ruminococcus sp. | reverse complement strand
GAATCTCAGCAAATTCTTTATGGTACCCGATGATGACGATGAGGACGAGGAGTTCAGACTGCCGCTCGACGAAAGCGGAAAGCTGATCCGTCCGATCGGAACGGTCAAGGCGGTGCCGCACAGCTTCAAAACACGCAGCCGGAACGAACAGCCTGCGGTCGATCTGCATGAGGTCCTGCCGCTGGATGACGAATCCCGTGCACTGCTTGCGATTGCGAATGCTGCGCGCGAAAAAGCCTATGCGAAATACTCCGGCTTCATGGTCGGCGCGGCGCTCGTTGCAAAATCGGGTCAGGTATATCTCGGCGTCAACATTGAAAATGCATCCTATCCTGCCGGAATCTGTGCGGAGCGCTCGGCGATCTGCGCGGCAGTCTCCGCAGGCGAAACTGAATTCTCCGCGATTGCGATTGCAGGCGGCGATGAGGAGGAGGCAGAAGCAAAAACGCCTTGTCATCCCTGCGGCATCTGCCGGCAGGTGCTCAGCGAATTCTGCCCGCCGGAATTTCCGGTCGTGCTCTCGGACGGCATCTATCTGCTCGGCGGTCTGCTGCCGCATTCGTTCACTCTCTGATCGTTTATTGTACATCGAAACGGCAGGAAGCTCAGGGCAAAACCTGCTTCCTGCCGTTTTACAGTTTTCTCACCGAAAGAAAGGCAAATCTCATGCACAGAACGCTTGCATTGCTGCTTGCGCTGCTGATTGCGCTTTCGTTCTGCTGCGGCTGCGGCGACGACGAAAACGTCATCAAGGGCGCAGGACATTCATTCTCCTATACACTCGTCGGCAATCCCGATACGCTCGATCCGCAGCTCGCGGAGAACAGCTCCGCTTTGACCGTCCTCAGCAATCTCTTTGAGGGACTGCTCGTGCTCGATGCCGAGGGCAAGCTGCAAAACGGTGTTGCCGAATCCTATGAAATCTCCGAGGATCAGAAGCGCTATACCTTCAGGCTCCGCCGCGACTGCTACTGGTATCAGGCATTCGGCGATGAAACCGAAGCAGAGCAGCCCTTCGGCGAGGAGGCGGCTGTCGCGGTAACGGCGCATGACTTTGAATTTGCATTCCGCCGCCTGTTCGATTTCAACTATAACGCACCGCAGGCACCGGCATTCTCCTGCCTTGAAAATGCGCGGAAAATCCTCGACCACAGCCTCTCGCCCTCACAGCTCGGCGTCAAGGCGCTCTCGGATTATGAGCTCGAATTCACGCTGGATTATCCGAACAGCGGCTTCCTGCTGCTGCTGACATCCTGTGCAGCGCTCCCCTGCAATCAGGCTTATTTTGATAGTACAAAGGGCAGATACGGGCTTGATGAGGCGTCGATCATCGGAAACGGCAGCTTTTCCATGAAGCGCTGGCTCTATGATGAATACGGAAAGTATAATGTCATCCAGCTGACGCGCAATCCGCTCAATCACAAGGTCAAGCGCGTCTTCCCGACCGACTTGAATCTCTATATCGAGAAAACCGACGCAGATGCATCGAAGATCTTTACGACCGGCAATGCAGACTGCTATGTCAGCACGCAGAATACACTGATCAGCCGCGCGGATTATCACGCGGAAAGCGCCTACAGCCTGACGCTCGGACTGATTGCCAATCCCGATACGCATTTTGCGGATGAGAACGTCCTCGGCGCACTGGCACAGACGCTCGACCGCAGCGCATTTCCGGACGGTGCGCCGGATGTTCTGCCTGCATCGGGCATTCTGCCGCCCGCGGTACAGCTGCTCAACAAGAGCTGCCGCGATCTGATTGCCGATAGCGCCTATGTCCCATATAACCCGCCGGAAGCCGACCGGCTCTATCACAAGGCGCTCCGCAAGCTGCATATCTCCGAGCTTGAGGAGGGTAAGATCATGGTCTGCGCAGGCATGATGGATTACGGTCTGCTGCATGATGTCCTGCTGAACTGGGGCACGGAGCTGGATATGCATTTCAGCATCGAGGAGGTGCCGGAGAGCGAATATGAAGCGCGGCTCCGTTCCGGCGACTATGTGCTTGCGCTCTATGCCGTCACGGGTGCGTATCATGATGCGACCGCCGTACTGGAGAGCTTCCTTGCCGATCCGTATCTGCGGTGCTCGGAGCGTGCTGCCGTCCGGCGGCTGCTGGAGCGTGCCGCTGCGGCGCCCGTTCTCTCGGACTGCGTCGAGCTCTACCGTCAGGCGGAGGAGCTGCTGCTCTCGGATTACTGCTTTATTCCGCTGTTCTATAAGCAGCGCTATCTGATCTGCAAGAACGGCGTCTCGGATGTCGTATTCAACCCGTTCAGCGGACAGGTCGAATTCTCGCAGGCAAAATTCTATCAGTCTTAAAAAGGAGCCGCATATGGACGATCTCGAAACCGCATTCACAGTCGATCCGCGCGCACAGAAGGTCTTCACGACGATCTGCACCGCGCTGGATCACCTCGGACTGCGGCGGCATACCGCCACCAATTCGGACGGAAGCTGCACGGCGCATGCAGGTGTCATCAGCGATGAATTCCGGCTGAGACTGATCTTTACCGTCCGGCATCAGATTGACAGCATCACGCTGATCGTCCCGCTGCCGTTCAGTGCGCCGGTTCCGTATCGGATGTGGGCTGCGGCGGCTGTCTGCGCAGTCAACCTGTCGCTGTTTGAAGGACTGTTTGAATACAATATGCAGGACGGTTCCTTCTTCTTCCGCATGACGGAAAATTATATGGATGCGCAGATCGGCGAACAGCAGATCCGTGCGATGTGTTATAAGGCAACGCATTTTATTGACCGCTACGGCATCAAGCTGCGGCGGTTCTGCGAGGGCGTTGTGACGCTGGAAGAATTCATCGAAGATGTCAAACTGAAAGAATGAGGTGCAAAATGCGCGCAGTTACGTGGAATGTCAACGGGCTGAGAGCCTGTGAGAAAAAAGGATTCGCAGATTTCTTTGCGGAAATGAACGCCGATTTCTTCTGCATTCAGGAGACGAAAATGCAGGAGGATCAGCTGCATATGCTGACATGGCAGCCGGAGGGCTATCACGCCTTCTGGAACAGCGCCGTCAAGAAGGGTTATTCCGGCACGGCGGTCTTTGCAAAGCAGGCGCCGCTCTCCGTCACGAAGGAAATGGAGACCGGCGGTGTCTCCGATGAGGGCAGAGTCCTGACGCTGGAATATCCGGAATATTATCTGGTCAATGCCTATGTGCCGAATGTCCGGCGCGATCTGGAGCGCATCCCGCTGCGCATGGAGTGGGAGGACGCGCTGCGTGCCCACTTGCAGGCGCTCGATCAGAAGAAGCCCGTCCTCTACTGCGGCGATCTCAACGTCGCGCATCAGCCGATTGACCTGAAAAATGCGAAGTCCAACGAGGGCAACGCCGGCTACACGCCGGAGGAGCGCGGCAAAATGACCGAGCTGCTCGCTGCGGGCTTCTCGGATGCATTCCGCGTGCTGTATCCCGACCGCACCGATGCGTATACATGGTGGTCGTATATGGGCAGAGCGCGGGAGAAGAACGTCGGCTGGCGCATTGACTACTGGATCCTGTCAAACCGCCTCG
>CAMHUJ010000342.1 GCA_946188175.1 uncultured Ruminococcus sp. | reverse complement strand
TTATACTGACCGTCCTTGACCGTCCAGCTGACCGTGCCGTCCTTGAACGGGTCGATCTCCGTGACCGGCTCCTCCTCAAAATGCACCTTGATCTCCTTCGTCGTCTGCTTTAAGCGGATGCCGTATTCCTGCTCAAGATATGCGGGCAGGTCTTTTTCCGCCATTTCGCTGTCCTTGAGATACAGATGCAGCGTGACCGTGTCATCCTCTTTGAGCTCGGGGTTCAGCTCCTCGCGGTAAATGCTCAGCTGACAGCCGAGATCATGGCATTTTTTGATGCCGTCTGTCCGGCTGCGCATCAGCTGAATGTTTTTTTCTGTGCCGCCGATTTTGACCTCCTGCGGTTTCCCGAAGCCGCCGAACGTCGATTTTTCCGTGATCTCGCCGCCGGTTTCATGGAAGTATGTGAAGTCCACATCCCCGAACGGGTCGATTTCCGTCACAGTCTTCGGCAGTTCCGTGGTGACCGTCGTCGTTTCAACATACTCCGGTTCGGAATCCGGTTCGATGTTTTCAATGCAGCCGGTCAGCGCAGGAATTGCCAGAAGAAAAGCGGATGCGATTATGAGATGCTTTTTCATGATTCATCCTCCGATCATATTGTGTGCTCTGCCGGACTGCCTGTCCGGAGATAAGCGCTTTTGCCTGTTGTGTTTTGCGGAATCATAAAATGCTTGGTCTGTGGCTGCTTTTCATTCCCTATTATAGCCCATAGTCTCTGTTTTGTCAAGCAGGCAGCGCCTGCATGAATTACTCTGAAGCCCGCCAACGGTTCGCTGATTGACCGGAGTAAATCGTTCTTTATTCACTTTCTCCTCCTACATGCTGTTTTCAAAATCATCGCCAAAGGCGATACCGCAATTTCTAATTTCTTATTTCTCATTCTTCAAATCCCTTCTCCTTTCTCCTTCCGAAATGTGTTGCTTTTTGCGCAACAATGTGCTATAATATACGCAAGTATACTGCATGACCGGTATACTCGGACTGCGTATCGTTTGAGATGCGCCGGAAGCTGAAACAGAAAGGAACGATGTTATGAGTAAAAAAAGAATCACAGCAATACTCGCGGCAGGTCTGATGCTTGCAAATGTCTGCGGCACTGCTCCGCTGTCCGTCGGCGCTGCCGTGCAGACCGGTTCTGTGCTGGCTGCTGCGGAGACTGCCGCGCCTTCCGATTTTGATTATACGGTCAATCCGGACGGCAAGGGCGTCACCGTGACAAAGTACAAAAAGGCAGCCGCAGAGCTGACCTTCCCTGAAAATATCAACGGGCTTCCAATCACTGCAATCGGCGATAATGCGTTCTCCGGCAATGAAACGCTGACCTCGGTTACGATTTCCGATACCGTGACCACAATCGGCGCCAAGGCATTCGATCACTGCATCGCGCTGAAAAACCTGACGGTTCCGGAGAACGTGGAGCGCATCGGCGCGGATGCGTTTGCAAACTGCGAGAATCTGACTGTTTTCTGCGTCAAAGGTACCTATGCAGAGCAGTATGTGAAAGAGAACAACATAAAGCATATGCTTGTGCAGCGGGTTCCGAATACCAATACGACGACGACCGCAGCCGTCACGACCTCGGCGACTGCAAAGACAACATCCGGCACAACTGCGTCTGCATCAGCAACGGCATCTGCGGTTACGACTTCCGGAACGCAGGGAACGCTGCCTGCCGACTCTGAAATTATCGTAGAAATTACGCTGCATGAGCCGACGAAGGCGGATTATTATGTCGGCGATACGGTAGATTACACCGGCGCATACGGCGGCTTTACCGCAAAGCTGGCATCGCAGGAAGGCTGCATGGGCTTTGCGCTCGGCGGATTTGAAGAAATCGAAGAGACTGTGTTCACAAAAAAGACAAGTCTTTCTGTCGGCAGCAATTATCAGTATAGGGTTCCGTTTACGGTGATTCTGGACAGATCGAAGGTTGATATGTCGAAAGCAGGAACCTATCCTGTGACACTGACAGTCAAAAACGGTGACGGTACGTATAATTATGTTTCCAAATCGTTTGATATCAGGGTGACGGAGAAATCTGCCGCGGCTGTGACGACCACCGCGAAGGCAGTCGGTACCACGACCACAAATACGGTCGGTACGACCACCACCAAGGCGGCCGGTCCGACCACCGCGAAGGCGGACACGACTGAGACAGGAACGACTGAGACTGGCATAAACCTGACGACGACTGCGCAGCAGATCGTGGGCGCTACAACCGCGCTGACCTCCAAGACAGACGGCACAACTACCACCAAGGCAGGCACTCCGACCACGACCAAGCCGGTTACGGTCTCCACGACCTATATCACCACGCTGCCGACTACGACCGTGACTTCCCGTACCACCGATCCGGCTTATAATCCGACGCCGAAAACGATCAAGGGCATCTTCGATCATCTCGACGATAACTATATCTATATGAGCGACGGCACAAAGCATTTCTACAATGCATCTTCTATCGGCACGGAAGGTATGGCGCAGCTCAAGGCACTCAAAAAGGGCGACGATGTCTGCATTGAGTGCATGACAATCGCCGTGCAGGCGATCACAATCGTTTCTATTACAAGCGTGGGGTTCAAGCAAGCGGTGCTCACCACGACTGTGACGACTGTCACGACGACGACCCAGACCACTCCCGTGAAAACGACAACCGCTGTGCCGGATGATGAGTATACATTTGAGCATACGGTCAATGAGGACGGCAAGGGCGTGACAATTACGAAATACAGCGGCTCGACCGATACGGTCGTGATCCCCGACAAGATCGGCGGTCTGCCTGTCACGGAGATCGGCAGCATGGTCTTTATGGGGCAGGAGGCGCTGAAAGAGATCGTGATTCCGGATACGGTCAAGGTAATCGGAAACAATGCATTCTCCGGTTGTACCGGTTTGACGAAGATCACGATTCCGGACAGCGTGACAACGCTTGGCACAGGCGCATTCGGAAGCTGTACCGGTCTGACGGAAGTTATAATCCCTGCAAGCGTTAAGGAAATCGGCTCGCAGGCTTTTGCAAGCTGCACATCCCTGAAGGATATCACGATTCCCGAGACAGTGACAGGCATCGGCAGCAGCGTATTCCGCGATACGCCGTGGCTGAAAGCGGAGCAGGAAAAGAATCCGCTCGTTGTTGTCAATCATATTCTCATCGACGGCACTGCCGCTTCCGGTGATGTCAAGGTTCCGGACGGCGTGACCGAGATCGGCGGCATGGCGTTCTCCGGCAGCCGCGCACTGACTTCCGTGACCGTGCCGGAGGGTGTCAAAATGATCGGCGAAAGCGCATTCTATAACTGCACTGCACTGACATCCGTCAAGCTGCCGGAGGGTCTTGAAAGCATCGGCTATCAGGCATTCGGCATGTGCTCTGCACTGACTGCCGCGACGATTCCGCCCAGTGTCAAGGAGATCGGCGGCAGCGCATTCCTGAGCTGTGAAAAGCTCGAGACGCTCGTTCTGCCGCAGAATCTGAGCACGATCTCCAATTCCGCATTCGCAGGCTGCCGCGCTCTGACCGCACTCGTTCTGCC
>CAMHUJ010000341.1 GCA_946188175.1 uncultured Ruminococcus sp. | reverse complement strand
AATGGCACGGTCCGGAGCAGGGAACGACAGCAGTTTCGGATACAAATGCCGAAAAGGATTTTTCTGCTATAAGGCGGTATTGTTACCCTGAGGAAATGACAACTGCAACGGAAACGAATGCCGGAAAGACGACTTCTTCTGCCGTAACTACAGATGAACCGTCAGTGGTATGTGATGTCTTTAAGCGCGCGGGAGACCCGCCGACAGAATTCATCAAGCTGATTCGTTCCTATCCTGTATCGGCGGAATACTGCTATGCGGCACCGCCGGACGGTTCATGCGCGCTGAGCGTACCGCTGACAATGGCTATGGAGGAATTCGGCGACAGCGCAAATTATTTGCTGGTTCTGCATCTGTTCAGCAATCAGGTGAGACTGTTCGATACTGCCGATCTGACTGCCGAAGCGAAACGACTTGCAGATTACGGTTATATCTCTGCAATCGAAACCTATACAACGCAGGAGGGTTCATCGACTTTGCTTTCGCTGAACGTGACCTATGATCAGATCCGCAATTTCCCGAAGGAGGAGAACCGCAGCTATTTTCTTTGGCTGTATGATGAAGTGAACTGATTGATTTATCATACCGACCGGCACGGGGCTGACCTGTGCCGGTTTTGTTTTGCAGAAAAAGGACCGCACAGACTGTTCGTCCGGTGCGGTCAAAATCAGGGAAGTTGGTGTTAGGAGAACACAATGTCGTTCTGACAGTACCAGTATAGCACAGTCAGCCTGCGGATTATGTCGGAACAAGTGCGCTGCACAAAAAGTTCTGTGCGCGGTGCGTGCGGCATAGTCTCTTGCAGGGGGGATTGTGCATGGTTTGGCTGACGGTTTGCAATACGGTGCTCTGGCAGTGGATTCTGCCTGTATGTCTGCTGGTAACGGTTGTCTGCTGCGGCATCCGTCTGCGCGGTGTACCGGTACGCGGAATGCACCGCGTGCTGCGTGAGACTTACGGTGCAGTATTCCGGCACGGCAGTGATTCAAAGCAGAAACAGATTTTTGCATCGGCACTTGCCGCGACAATGGGAACCGGCAATCTGGTCGGGACGGCGCTTGCGGTCATGACAGGCGGTGCCGGTGCATTGTTCTGGATGTGGGTTTCTGCGCTGCTTGGAATGATACTTGTTTATGCGGAGAATCTGCTCGGGATTCTGTATCGCAGAACTGCTGCGGACGGCAGTGTGATCGGCGGTGCGCTCGGTTATCTGCGGTTTGGAATCGACAGCCGGATTGCGGCTGGACTGTTTGCCGTATTCTGCACAGTTTCCGCGCTTGGCATGGGCAATATGGCACAGAGCAGCACGATCAAGCAGACACTTTCACATTACGGCGTATCTCCTGCGGTTTGCGGATTGGTGACAGCTGCATGTCTGATACTGATTCTTCGCGGCGGAACAGATCGGATCGGGAAGGTTTCTGTATGGCTGATGCCCTTGCTTTGCGGATTCTATCTGCTCGGATGTCTGATTCTGCTGGTCCGGAATGCGGAAATGCTGCCTTCTGTATTGCTGCGCATCATCCGTGAGGCATTCGGATTTCGCGCTGCGGGATGCGGCTTCTGCGCATCATTTCTGATTCATAGTATGAGCATCGGGCTGCGGCGCGGTATCTTTTCCAATGAAGCGGGTTTAGGCAGTTCGTCGCTGCTGCATATGCATGCGGATTCCAGTGATGCGGTGATGCAGGGGAAATGGGCGGCGGCAGAGGTTTTTGCGGATACAGTGATTTGCTGTACTGCAACGGCGCTTGTGATTCTGGCGGCGCCGAAGCCGGTGTATTTGAATGCAGGAGATGCGGCGGGCTTGCTGCTGTATGCATTTTCCAACGGTCTGGGTCATTTTGCTTCGGTATTTCTCACGGTATGTATGGTATTGCTCGCATTTGCAACAATGATCGGCTGGTATCCGTGCGGCGCAGCCTGCGTGCGGTATCTGTTCGGCGGCGGTGCAGTGACCGTCTATTTTGCTGCATATGTTCTGCTTTGCTTTGCAGGCGCGCTCGGTTCGCCGGAATGGATCTGGCAGCTCTGCGACTGCTGCAACGGGCTCATGGCGCTGCCGAACCTGTACGGTATGTGCAGATTGTCGCACATGCTGCCGCATCAAACCGGAAAGAATTGACTTTTTCATAATAGTATGATATAGTATATATAGGCAGTGTCAGATATCAATGCGACTGTAAAAAGATTATATTCCGAAAGGGATGTATAATATGGATTATGATATTTTAATCGTCGGAGCAGGTCCGGGCGGCATATTCACAGCTTATGAGCTCTGTCAGGCGAATCGGAATCTGAAAATTGGTGTCTTTGAATACGGCAACCCGCTCGCTCAGCGGAAATGTCCGATTGACGGCAAAAAGATCAAAAGCTGTATTCACTGCAAGACCTGTGCGATAATGAACGGTTTCGGCGGTGCCGGTGCTTTCTCCGACGGCAAATATAATATTACCAATCAGTTCGGCGGTACGCTGTATGCGTATATCGGCAGGCAGGAGGCGCTGGACCTGATGCGCTATGTCGATCAGATCAATCTCTCACACGGCGGGGAGGGGTCAAAGCTCTATTCGACCGCCAATACGGCAATTAAGAAAAAATGCTTTGAGAATGACCTGCATCTGCTGGATGCGCAGGTTCGTCACCTCGGCACAGATAAAAACTTTATCGTTCTTGAAAACCTGTTTGCGGAGATGCAGGATAAGGTCGATTTTCATTTCCGCACGGAAATTGAGCGCGTGGAACGCATCGACGGCGGCTATGCACTGATTGCGGGCGAAAAGCGATATACCGGCAGAAAATGTGTGATCTCTGTCGGCAGAAGCGGCAGCAAATGGATGCAGTCTGTCTGTGCGGCGCTGGATATCGGAACACGCTCAAACCGCGTCGATATCGGCGTGCGCGTGGAGCTTCCGGCGGCTGTATTTTCGCATCTGACCGATGAGCTTTATGAAAGCAAGATCGTCTACCGTACAAAACAGTTTGAGGATTTGGTGCGTACCTTCTGTATGAATCCGCACGGGGTTGTTGTCAATGAGAATACGAACGGTATCGTTACGGTCAACGGCCACAGCTACGAGGACCCCAAGCTCCACACCGACAATACGAATTTTGCACTGCTTGTCAGCAAGCATTTCTCGGAGCCGTTCCGTGATTCAAACGGCTACGGCGAGAGCATTGCAAAGCTCTCCAATATGCTCGGCGGCGGCGTGATTGTGCAGCGCTTCGGCGATCTGATCCGCGGACGCCGTTCCAATGCACAGCGCATATCCGAGAGCTTTGTTGTTCCGACGCTTTCCGCGCAGCCGGGTGATCTGAGTCTTGTCATTCCGAAACGCATCCTTGACGGCATCATTGAGATGATCTATGCGCTGGATAAGATTGCGCCCGGTACCGCGAATGATGATACGCTGCTCTACGGTGTCGAAGTCAAATTCTATAATATGGAAGTCGAGATCGACAAGAATCTGCAAACGAAATATGACGGGCTGTATGTGATCGGTGACTGTTCCGGCGTGACGCATTCTCTTTCGCATGCATCCGCGTCAG
>CAMHUJ010000340.1 GCA_946188175.1 uncultured Ruminococcus sp. | reverse complement strand
TGACACAATGATAAAACCAGTGCCCCATATCGAGGCACTGGTTTCTGTTTCTATTCTTTCATCCGGCTCATGAAAAATGCTCTGTCACAATCGCATTCAGCTGTGCGGCAATCTCCGGAAACTTCCGGTTCAGGTCAAGCGTTTTCACGCTGATCTGATTGCCGCTCATCTGATAACTGTTATCCGGCTGGATTGCCTCATCTGTCGCAGCATACAGGAGCATTCCGGAAACCTTATGCGGTTTCTCGCCGAACTCCGTATCCTTATTCTTGACGTATGTAAAAATCTGATACAGATTGCCGGAGTGCAGCGTGTGTACATCAAAAACAGACTGCGTGGTGCGGGTATAATATTTCGCATCAATAATCAGCACATCATCGCCCCTTGTCAGCATAATATCGCTCTGCATGACCGGCAGCATTGTGCGAATACCGTCATCAACAGCCCACGGGATCTGCGAAGCGGTCGCCTTGACCTTCGGACATTCCTTCGTGTAATATTCGAGAATAAACTTCTCATACAGCCGGTTCATACGCTGCGGATCAATGAAGGATGCAAGCCTGTACTCCCCTGTTTCTTCGGTGAGGAGCATTCCCTCAATGATAAGCTGACACAGGCTGATGAGCATCCGATAAGTATTGTTATTGCGCTGAAACCGGATCGCAGACCACCGCACCGCCGCCGGATCGACCGTATCCACATTTGCAAAAAAGAGCATCTCTTTTTTCAGATCGTCCTTGTATCTCTGCTCCACATCCGCATGACGAAGCAGCAGCATGACCGTTGTTTTGAGGATTTGATTGAGCAGATTATTCTCGGACAACTCGTCATAGTCGCAGGTCACAACCTGTTTCCGCGCAAGGCGGTTCTGTATTGTTCCGGGCATATTGATCTTGCCGCGAACAACGGGAATCGCCTCAGTACGGCTGATGTATTCGCGGTAAAGTCCCTGTTTCAGCAGCCTGCCGATGCCCTTTGCAAGGATCGCCGCAAACAGATTGTGGATATGGTCAAAGGATTCCTTTTCGATGTCCTCATAGCCGCCCTGATCGAGCGCGGTGAACGCATATGAAAGCATATAGTAGATGTTTTTAATGAAGATGCTTTTATCCTTCATGACTGAAACACACCCTGCAAAATGTTCTCCCAGCGCTGCAATTTATTCGTTTCGTCAAACCAGTATTCACGGAGCATCGGCAGAATATCATAATCCACGACAGCGCGCAGCCATTCCTCGGTACAGCTTGTTCTGCCGCAGAAATAGCTGTGCCCGATGCAGAAGCCTTTGCCGAGCGATTTATCCTGCGCGATTTCGTTGTTCAGGTCTTTCACCTTCGCAATCAGCGCATTAAGCGTTTCATTGTTCAGGCTGTTCTGATACGCGAGAAAGCCCTGCGAATCAAAGCCGGGTTCGATGTCAAAGAAGCTGAACCGGCGGCGCAACGCATAGTCGATCATGGCAAGGCTGCGGTCGGCGGTGTTCATCATGCCGATGATATACAGATTCTTCGGCACGGAGAACGGCATTCCGTTATAGGCAAGCGTTGCCTTTGTTCCGCGGTAATCCTTTTCGATCAGCATCAGCAGCTCGCCGAAGATTTTGCTCATGTTGCCGCGGTTGATCTCGTCGATGATAAAGAAAAACGGCTTGTCCGGCTGATTCTGCGCCTTCTGGCAGAAGCGGTAAAAGATGCCGTATTTCAGTTCGAAGCTGTCCCCTGCCGGTTTATAGCCCATCATGAAATCCTCATAGGAATAGTTCTGATGGAACTGGACGAATTCGATGCGGCTGTCGTCTTTTTCGCCCATGATCGACCACGCAAGCCGTCTGGCAGCGAAGGTCTTGCCGACACCCGGCGCGCCTTGCAGGATAATGTTCAGCTTGTTTTGCAGTACGCCGGAAAGCGCATCGTAGCGTTCTTCGGTCATATAGACTTCGGAGAGAAAGTCCTGTTTTGTATACGCTTTTGCCTTTTCTTCGCTGACAGCAGGGTTCTCATCTCGAATCATGTCAAGAATGAACTCATATTCAGCTTGTGTTAATCGGAATAGACTACCATTGGGATTCTGGAAAAACTCCATTTGAGCTAATTCCGGACAGTCTTTCAATACAGCATAATCAATCGGCGAAGCAAGACCTTCATCTTTTTGAATATAGATTTGTTCGCCATCATTTTCGGCATTGATGCTTCCGATCGCTACAATTTGCTTAACCGGGTTCGATTCATAGCAGATAATCTTATCGCCAGCTTTTGCATCTAAGAAATTCTGAAAAATACGCCGCTTGTTTCCATTCTCATTGAAAAGTGTATAAGACTGCACTTCATCGACAGCAATATCCGAGAAACTCCAAATCTTCGGATTTGCATTCAACCACCAGTAACCGCAGTCTTCTCCCGAAGAAGGTTTATAATACGGATCAATACCACTTAAATCAACTGCATCCAATGCTGACTTTAACTCCGATCGTAGTTTCCAGATGTAAACACCCGGCTGGTTCTTATCGGCATATTTACCGACAAAGAGAATCGTCCACCATTTCGCATTGTCGCGCAGGTCATCCGGAATCATTTGGCAACCTGTAAATCTCTGAACTCTTTTTGCAAGTCCTGAAACAATCCCGCTGTAATGCATAGGATTTCCGCCATATTTCTCAGCCAGTTCGGAACAAGTGGCTGCTCCGCCGACCCCATAGAATGCTTTTATTACTTTCAGGCTGTTCTCATCGAATACAGCCGGATCGCGCAAAAGCGCATTCCATTGTTCAACAGAAATATTGGGTGTATATACCGCCGAATCTGGGAACCATTCATTTTCAAAAGGCGGCGCTTTCCTCTCCTCATAAAAATTCGCAATATAAAAACAAAGATCAACCGTCAGCGTTTTCAGCTCCGGATCCGGATAGCAGGAATCTGTCAGATTCGCTTTGAACAAATCAACGAGCTCGGTATCTTCTTTCAAGGCAGCACTGATTTCATCATACATTCGCAGGAAATTACGGATGTTGTCAGCATAGGCGCCCTGCTTAAAATGATAATCTGACGCAAGGATCTCAGAAACCTTTTGCAGAATGCTGTATTTGTAAATGTAGTATTTGTCAGGATATCGAAGCCAGAGATAAGTGCAAATCGCATTTTCATATTGGTAATGCTGTTTTGCGTCTCCGCCGTATTTTTTGAGCATAACAGCTGACTGCTGTTTGAACGCATTGATACGTTCATAAACATCCTTTCCCTCGTCATACAAATCAATGAACATGGAGCGTACTTCTTCCGGTGAAGACTTCGCAAATCCTTCAAGCATACCTCTTGGAAAATTATTGACCGACACAAGCAAATTGGATGTTTTACTCAAAGCAGCTTTTAGCATCTCTGCAAAGTTTTCTGCATTCACATCCCAATGTTCCTGAAAGTGTTTTACTGCTTTCCATTTGTATTGCTCATTTTTCCACCAAGTGTACTCTTTCCCATTCCACATGAATGAAACAAAATCGCGCTTATACAGCGTCAATACATCATTCAACTTCGCTCGATCAAACATATTCATATCTC
>CAMHUJ010000339.1 GCA_946188175.1 uncultured Ruminococcus sp. | reverse complement strand
TCTCAGATAGTCTTTGAGCCTGTTTCTTGAGCGCAGCAGTGACATTTTGACTGCGCTGATGCTCATATGGTTTTGTGCAGCGATGGTCTGCACGGTTTCTGACAGAAAATATCGCTGCATGAAAATGCGGCAGGTTTTGGGAGGGAGTGTCCGAAGCCATGCCGTGAGTGCTGCTGTCAGCTCATGCTGCTCAATTTGCTGCTCGACCCGATCGGGCGAAGGGATGATTTCTGCAAGCTCATCGAGTGTCGTGGTATAGACCGTGCCGCCGCGCTTTTGGCGGTGCGCCTGCTTATACCGGTTCACAGCAATCCGACGAACAACCGCGGCGAGATATGCACGCAGGTTTTCGGGATAATCCGGCGGAATCGCATTCCAGACCGCAACCAGCATATCGCTGACGCATTCCTCAGCGTCCTCGCGGTTTCCCAGGATGCGGAATGCAATCTGACAGCAGAGCTTTCCGTATTGTTCACTGATTGTGCGCAGTGCGCGTTCATCCCGCGCTTGCAGCATCGAAATGATCCGGCTTTCGCTGATCATCGTTTCACCTCCCTCTGACCTATGAGACAACAAAAAACAGATTTGGTCACACTTTTTTTGAATTTATTTCTGAGTTGGCACGCTACAGCTATTATACCATATTAGGTTGACAGCAGAACAATTTTCAGTATAATTATTTTGAGCAGCCTGTAACCTGAAGCATATTTTTATCGTCTATAATATAACGCAGACAGAAGGAGGTGAGCAGGATGGAAGATTCTGAGATCATTGCGTTGTTTTTGCACCGTGATGAGCGCGCGATCACGGTGGCAAAGACAAAATACGAGCACGGATGCTATAAGATTGCGTATGAAGTGCTCCGGAATCATCATGATGCCGAAGAAGCAGTGAATGAAATGTGGCTTCGTGTCTGGAATGCGATTCCGCCTGCTCAGCCGAAAAATCTGTTTGCGTTTCTGGCGGCAACAGTCCGGAATATAGCTGTCGATCAGGTTGTGACACAAAACAGGCAAAAACGCGGCGGCGGTGATATTCCACTTGCATTGGAGGAACTGTCTTACTGTGTTCCGTCCGATCGCTCTGTTGAATCCGAGTTGGATTACACGCTGCTGCGGGAGGCGATTGAACGTTTTCTCGATACTCAGCCATGTCTTGCACGCATGATCTTCGTAGGACGGTACACAGAGCTTTTATCTGTCAAAGAAATTGCGCAGATGCTGCAAATATCGGAGAGCCGCGTGAAAGTTTCGCTTTTGCGTACACGCAGCCGTCTGCAAAAGCACTTAAAGAAGGAGGGGTTCGTATGAATGAGCATGATCTGTATCGCGTGATGAAGGACATCGACAGGAAATACACGGACGAGCTGCATCGGTATGCTGCCGAGTTGGTTACGACGAAAAGGAGGAGAGGAAATATGAAACAGAATACGAGAAAGAAAGCGTCCGTGCCGAGACTTTTCCCATGGAATATCGGTATTGGTGCAGCCGTTGTCGCCTGCGCGGTGATTGCGGTATCCATCGGAAAAGAGGTCATCGGGCAGGAACGGCAAATGCAGGTTGGCAGCAATGCCGGAACATCTATTACAGAGCAGCTTTCTGAGCGTGAGCCCTTGCCGATCGAAGTCCGCGCCGCAGACGGCATTGACATTGACATGAATTTGCCAGAGGGCGGCAAGGCGGAGGTTTTGCGCAGTGTTGACGATGCGCAGGTGTGGATTGATCTGCTGAAGCAGAGCGGCGAATACGGCAGAGAGACCGGCGAGGGTTTTCACCCGTGCCTTGAGATACTCGAAATGGAAAAGGAATACCTCGACCATGATATCATCATGTGCGCCGTTCCATATCACTTCATGCAGAGCGACAGCGGCGTTGCACAGCACGCATTCTTCGGCGGTACGATCACCGAAAGCGGCAAGCTGACCGTTGAGACGGGCATGGTGACGGTCAGCAAGGAAATGCGTCCGCTGATACTGCAAGATACTGAGACGTACTGCGTCTGCTTTACCGTTCCGAAAAATACCATGCCGGAAATTACTGGTTTCACATTGAACAATCAGATTTATGACTGCACCGCTTCGTTGCCCGACGATATCCGCTCGGAGCACGATATGACAGAATATCTGGCGGAGCTGCCGGAATATCAGGCATATGCGAAGCGGTTCTCCAATGAGTTGTATCTCCGCTGGGTTGAGGATGAAATTCAGACTGCGGATGCATCTGACCGGCCGCTGCCGGAGGATTGCACAGAAGTACAACCGGAAGCGGAAACGCTGCCGGAGCCGTTCCCTGCGTGGTACTGGGTCAGCTACCACGGCAACGATATCCTGCTGGAACCTCATATAGATGAAAAATGCGCCGCAACGGTTGCCCTTATCCGCACGGCTGAGGACGGAAAAAAATATCTGACCGGTGACCCGGAACAGAATCAGACTGCCCTGCACACGCAGCTTTCAAAGGAATGGCTCGAAACCGGTTTTGACGAGCAGCAGGTTACAGACCCCGTTTCCGGTACTGTCTTTTCAATTGACCCTGAGCATCCGGTACAGGATATGCTCTTTATCGGTGTTCCGAAAAGCGAAATGCCGAGCAATGCCGTTCGCTGGGCGTATCACAACGGCACAGTCACCCCGTCCGGCAAACTGCATCTGGATTTCAGCGTGCAAACAGTTAGTGATACAGCTATCAAGGCGCTGGGTGCGGAATATGATGATGATACGAATTTCTACTTCTTCATTTCGATTCCGGAGGGTTCGATTCCGAAGCTGACAGACTGGGATATCACCTTCAGCACATTCTATACGGGTGCCGAGCCGGATGCGTACACCGCAGAGGCGCCGGAGGAGGTCGGACTTGACGGCATGAACCGCAGAAATTCGTGGCTCAGCGAGCAGCCTGAGAGCGAAAGCTACTGGAACAGTGTACTCGGCGCAAAGCATATCACCCCGGTTCCGGAGGAGCAGCCGGGCACAGTGACACTCACGGACATCTCTGCATGCCCAATCGAAGAACCGCCGCTTGAGAACAAGCCGATTGTCTCTGTCTTAGAATGCGGAGACATTGATAACATCACGCTGGTGCTGCCGATACATGATGCGGATGCCGCAGTCGCACTGAGCAATCTTCATGTTTCCGCAGACGGCATTCTCTCGCTGACGCTGAACGAGTATTACGAAAAGCACGGTGTTGACCTGACACAGGATACTGCAAGTTATCAGTGGGTGCTGGGTGTTCCGCACGGCAGCCTGCCGGAGATTAAAGACATAGATATTAGTCGTGTGAATTGTGACGATGAAGATGCTTTTATACAGATTGCCGGTCAGCTTTGCACCGTGACCATTGAATAAGCCAATCCAAGGGCGTGCCTGCGGGTGCGCCCGTTTTTTTGCAGACAATGAAAACGCCCGCCTGTTCTGAACAAGCGGGCGACTAGTGAATAACGAATCAGTGGAAGCACAATGGGGGTTGCGATAAGCAGACTTATGAGCAAGATTGAAGCAATTTCATATTTATGGAAAAACGCAACACCTAAAATGAAAAAATTTTTACTTCCAGT
>CAMHUJ010000338.1 GCA_946188175.1 uncultured Ruminococcus sp. | reverse complement strand
CGCTGCTCAAGCGCGGTCTGATGAACGGCTTTACCGGCTCCAAGGAGGAGCATGCAGCCGATTTCAATATGGACGGCAAAAAGGATGCGGCAGATGTCAAGAGCATGGTTCTGTTCCTGACAACACAGGCATAATTTCATCAGGCACGGCAGGGGAGTATGCGCTCTGCTGCCGTGCATTTTTCCTATATGAACATATATCATGTGAGATGATAATCTGACAGTACAAATAATAAGAACATCTTTCTAATTCTTCTCAGATGTATATACTTATCTGCGAATTATGATGCGATTTCTTTATTTTATATAGTGACAATCATACAAACATATGGTATGATAGTTATAGCAAGCTGAAAACTTGTATATGTCTGAGAAAGGCAGGCATACAACTCAGCAGAAAATGCATGATGTATGTTAATAATGGGAAAACGAAGATTTTTTATTATTTTTATTGTAGGGGGAAATACAATGAAAAACACATGGAAACGCGCGGCATCAGCCGCAGCGGCGTGTTCCGTTTTGCTCGGGACAGCAGGCATTCTGCCGAGGTTTTCTCCGGCGGAACCGATTGCAGCATCGGCAGCAGATATTGCAATCGAAGATTTCAGTATCGCGGATGTCACAATGGCAGACGCCTACTGCACCAATGCATTTTCCAAGGAAGTCGAGTATCTGCTTTCGTTAGATACGAACAGACTGCTCGTCGGCTTCCGCGAGAATGCAAAGATGAACACCTACGGCGCACAGCGCTATGCAGGCTGGGAGAATTCACTGATCGCAGGTCATACGGTCGGTCACTATCTCTCCGCGGTTGCAATGGCGTATCAGAATCCGAATCTGACCGATGCGCAGCGCAAGTCTTTTTCCGACAAACTGGATGCACTGCTCAACGGCATGAAGGAGTGCCAGAACAATTCCAAGGGCAGGCCCGGATTCCTCTGGGCAGGTCAGGTCAAGAACCCCAACAACGTCGAGCAGCAGTTCGATTTGATCCAGCAGAACAAGACCAACATCATCAATGAGGCTTGGGTGCCGTGGTACACCATGCACAAGATGATTCAGGGACTCGTCGATGTCTATAACTTCACCGGCAAGGAGACTGCGAAGGAAATCGCCTCCAAGCTCGGTGACTGGACGCTCGCACGCTGCAAGACATGGAACCAGCAGACGCATAATACCATTCTCTCGATTGAGTACGGCGGCATGAATGACTGCCTCTATCAGCTCTACGAAATCACCGGCAATGATAACTACGCAATCGCCGGCGATTATTTCGATGAAAATGCACTTCACGAGAGAATACTTAGAGGCGGCGCAAATGTCCTGAACGGCAAACACGCCAATACGACGATCCCGAAGTTTGTCGGTGTCATCAAGCGCTATGAAGTGCTCGACGGCAAGACAGTCGGCGGTAAGCAGATCGACGCTTCCAAGCATCTCAAATATGCGGAAGCCTTCTGGGATATGGTCATCACGCACCATACCTATATCACCGGCGGCAACAGTGAGTGGGAACACTTCGGTATGGACGATATCCTTGATAAGGAACGTACCAACTGCAACTGCGAAACCTGTAACTCCTATAACATGCTGAAACTCAGCCGTGAGCTTTACAAGTGTACCGGCAATAAGAAATATATGGATTTCTACGAGCAGACATATTACAACTCGATTCTCTCCTCGCAGAATCCGGAAACCGGCATGACGACTTACTTCCAGCCGATGGCAACCGGTTACTTCAAGGTTTACAGTTCGCCGTATAACAGCTTCTGGTGCTGCACAGGAAGCGGTATGGAAAGCATGGCCAAGCTCGGCGATACGATCTACATGCACAGCAAGGATGCGCTGTATGTCAACCTGTATCAGAGCTCCAGCGTCAACTGGAAGGATAAGAGTGTGACGATCAAGCAGGAGAGCGAGATTCCGAACGGCAATACCGTAACATTCACGGTGTCCGGCAGCGGCGATCTTGATTTCCGCTTCCGTATTCCGGACTGGGTCGCGGGTACGATGTCGATTGCGGTCAACGGCACGAAGTATAACTACAAGACTGTTGATGAATATGCACAGGTGACCGGTTCGTTCAGCGACGGTGACAAGATTGTTCTGACGATTCCGATGGAAGTCAAAGCATATAACCTGCCGGATAAGACCAGTGTTTACGGCTTCAAATACGGTCCTGTTGTTCTGAGTGCCGAGCTTGGCAAGCAGAACATGGCAACCGGTTCGACCGGTATGAACGTTACGATCCCGAAGGACGCAATCGCCCCCAATCAGAATATTACGATCTCCAAGGCTGGTCAATCGATCACTTCGTTTATGTCCGAGATCAATGACCACCTGGTCAAAGATGCAAATTCGCTGAAATTCACGCTGAACGATACCAGCCAGAAGCTGACCTTCACGCCGCATTATCTGCAATATCAGCAGAGATACGGCATCTACTGGAACTTCCAGACCAATGGTACGGTCGTTGAGGAAAAGCCGCCGCGTGCGAAGATTTCCAATTCTGATACGGTTCAGCCGGGCTACGGTCAGTATGAGAACGACGGTCAGCACGCTATGCTCGAGATCAATACGCAGGGCGTGACCGACGACAGCACCTACCGTTACGCAAAGCCGGGCGGATACTTCCGCTATCAAATGGCTGTCGATCCGGATTCGACTTACAATACGCTCAAGATCACGCTGCGCAAGTCCGATAACGGCAAGTCGCTCCGTGTCCGTGTCGGCGATGCAATCCTCTACGCCGGCACGCTGAATTACACCGGCAATAAGGATATCTACGATGTCCGCATTCCGATTCCGGCTGATGTTGTCGAGCGGAATGTCCATGATGTCGTGGCAGACGACAAAACCTATCCGTGCCTGGATGTCACATTCTCCTCGAATGATGACAAGGAATCTGCAAAGGTCTGTGACTTCATCTATATGCAGGCAGTCAAGCCGAATTACACGTTTGACGGCAATATCGCATACTTTGTAGACTGCGGTGACCAGAACACCTCGACCGTAACCGGCAGCGACAAGTTCGGCTTCTACAATAGCGTGACCGAACAGCTTTACGGTCCGGACGAAGCAACCGGCGCAGAATGGGGTCTGATCGACGATGCGACCGATAAGTACAACGGTGCATCCAAGAGCGGCGGCATCTATACGGCAAATACATGGCCGAATGAATCCGCAACGATGGACGGTCAGTCCAAAACATCTTCCTTCCGCTATACCAAGAACCAGTATGAGAACAACATCGCACGTCACCTCGACTACGGCTTTACGCTGCCGAACGGCACCTATACCGTTGAGATGAGCTTCAGCAACCCGTGGAACTGCTCGACCAATCCGACCGTATATGCAAATTACGGCGAGAAGGATCAGGCGACCGTTGCTGAGAAGTGCGCGACCGACGGTACAACCGTTAAGGGTACAGTCAAGGTCACAAACGGCAAGCTGACGCTGAATTTCCGCTCGGATGATAAGGCGATCAACCTCAATTACATCCTGATCCGCTTCGGTGACGGCGAGCGCTATTCCGTTGTCGGCAAGCGCGGCGACG
>CAMHUJ010000337.1 GCA_946188175.1 uncultured Ruminococcus sp. | reverse complement strand
TCTTTGTTTTTTCATGATTTCCCTCCATTTTCCATTTTTGATTGATTCTTCCGCAGGCTGCGGCATTTCCCCTGCACACTGCCTGCAATCCCAATTCACCTTTTCTCAGGGCTGCACATTCATTTTACAATGCGCCTCGGTTCATGCTCCCCCCTTTTCGCTGCAATTTGCATCGTAAAATCAGAACGCACCCATTTAATCATAGCATGAATTTCACGGAAACTCTACATCCAATTTCAAGGTGTATGTTAAATATATTATAGTACAAAGAAAGCACCTGCGTTTGCAAGTGCTTTGTGTGTATTCAGTTCATGTGCGAAGGAACAGGTGATTTTATGGCAAGCAAAATAGAGACTCCCCAAAAGATGATGATCGCAGTCATTATCTGGAGTAATATCCTTCGTCAGCAGTATCTGCAAGACATATCCGATAAAAGACTTTCTATGATTCTCGGAGTTACCGGAAGGTCGCTTTACAACTATCGGCAGGATATAAAGCGCATAACAGATAGAATAGATGTAATACAACTGGAGATCAACGGGCGGTATCTACCATAAAGTGCAGGTAGAATCGGCGAAGGAACGGAGCATCTGCAAGTAAAAAAACGCAAAAACGATGAGGGAGTCAAAGCTCCCTCATCGTTTTATATAATTGATCTGAACGTCAGAAAAACTGCGCTTCACCGGGTTCTTTTTTCAGCCTGGCGGAGATAGCAGATATTACCTTTGCGTCGTCGCTGTCCTTTATCGCGCAGGTATCACGCGAATAGAAATTGTCGGTCGATACGGGAACAATCCTGTATCCGCCGGAGGAAACCGGAACACGGCACCGGAGGATATGCCGGACGAATGCGGGCAGATATGATTTCATGCAGACCGGTTCGTTTTCAACAGCACGCGAAACATCATGCAGCATCTGTGTCCGGTTTTCAAGATTGCCGCAGACAGGTAATCAATTTTGCCCTGACTGCCCCAGACCGAATCCGCAAGCAGCAGCGCATAGGCAATATCCAGATCGCCGTCTGTTGCGGAATCCGCACCGTTGGAATCAATCAGCGCCTTGCCGTTGTCGCTCTGCTGCCACGCCATGAGATGCGGTGCAATCCCGCTCGGATGTGCCAGATAATAGCGGTACATTCCGTCAAAGATGCCGTGCGCTTCGCTGTCATAATCCGACATCAGCACAGCAATCAGCATTCCGTAGCCGTGTGCTTCGGAAACGGTCACAGGCACCGCCGAATGCGCCTCAGCATATGTCTGCTCACCGTAGAACACATAATACTGTTCTTCCGCGGTATACGGATTACGTTTCTTTCCATTCCGTATAGTACGCCTGTGTCCCGTCTGTGAGTGTGCCTGTCTGCTGTGCAGCACTCTGTAACTGCATACTGCTGCCGGAGAGTACCGTGATGCAGCTCAGCGCTGCCGCAATCTGCTTTTTCATGAATCAGCCCTCCTTTATTCAGCATGTTATGTTTGCATAGAACGCACCTGCTGCTTTTATATAACACATAATGTCATAAGGTGCAATGGATCCGGAGAAAAAAGCGCCCCGATGCTCTGCATGTACGGAAACTGAAAGACGCAGAGCACGGCGTACAAACCGAATGCCTGCGTTTCTGCGCAGGCTGTCTGCGGTGATGTGTTCAATAGATTTTTCCGATAACCGCTTATCATCATTCTGTATTGGACAAATTCCTATATGTATGCTATGATATAGACATAACAACGACAGGGAGTGAATCCAATGAATCTGAATCCGGTTTATCTGAGCTTTTCGGAGCGAATGCGATGTCTGCAATAAACCGTCCGTATTCTGAAACCCCGAAAAGATGAAAGGTGAATTTGATTTATGAAAAAGTATACAAAGCTGACCGCAGTCCTTGCATCGCTTGCACTTCTGACCGGCTGCGGCGCACTGAACAATTCTGAACAGTCTGTCGGTTACGATGCACAGCAGAACAATGCAGCCGGAACCGTCAATGAAAATTCCGAGGTACCGGATTGCTGCGGCGGCGACAGCGTCTCCGACTGCTGCAAGGAATCGTCCGGTGAAAAGGAATGCTGCAAGAAGGATTCCGGAGCGGAATCCGCACAGACCGCAGCACCGGAAAAATCCGACCTCAATCTCGGCTATCTCAATTCGACCGCGCATCTGCTTGCATTTGTTGCCGCAGAGGAGGGTTATTTTGCCGAAGAAGGACTGAACGTCACGCTGACACAGTTTTCCAGTGCAGGCGAATTGGTCAACGGTCTGGAATCCGGCAAGCTCGATCTTGCATTCATCGGCTCTGTTCCGACGCTGACCTTCCAGAGTCAGGGACATGATGTTACGGTCGTCGGCGGCGCAATGACAAACGGTCACGGCTACGTCATCAAGTCTGAATACGCAGAAGAAGACGAGCAGGGCGTGGAGATCCTGAAAGGCAGAAATGTCGCATCGGTGAAAAACAGCGTGCAGGATGCCGAGCTGCAAATCCTGCTGCGGGATGCAAACATTGAGATCGGCGAGGGCGAGGACAAGGTCAACATCGTCTATTTCGACAGCCAGAAGGATGCCTACGCAGCGCTTTCCAATCAGACGATTGACGCCGCATCGGTCTATTCGCCGTATGCATCGCTTGCAAAATCGCAGGGCTACAAGGTCGTCTATTACTGCGCACATGAAAAGGCACTGGAGAATCAGCCGTGCTGCCGTCAGGTTGCGGCGACCGCGGCGGTCAAA
Source organism: uncultured Ruminococcus sp. (assembly GCA_946188175.1). GTDB lineage: Bacteria > Bacillota > Clostridia > Oscillospirales > Ruminococcaceae > Firm-04. The sequence continues at coordinate 834 of CAMHUJ010000337.1, read as the reverse complement.
GCAAATCCGAATACCTTTACCGCACTGGAGCGTGCCTTTATCAAGGCATATCATCTGACGCAGGAAAATCATGAGAAGACAATCGCCGATGTGAAAAAATACATCGACATTGATGAGGAATTTATCGAAACGGAGGTTTACGGCGGTTACAGCGTGTCCAGTCCCGATCCGGACAAAAAGGGAACGCTGACGCTGAAAGATACGATTGCAGAGCTTGGTTATACGGAGGATTATGATATTGAACCGCTGTATAATACCGAAATCTACAAGGCGGCTCTGGACAGCATTCTCGCCGAAGGCTCCGATGATATCTATAAATCATTGGAGGAGCATTTCAATGCCTACGAATAAGATTGAGATCAAAAATCTGACGGTTGACTATACCGAGCGCGGCAAGACCTTCAACGCACTGCATGATGTATCCTTCGGGGTCGGGGCAGGAGAGTTTGTCAGCGTGATCGGCGCGAGCGGCTGCGGAAAGTCCACGCTGCTGAGCGTTCTGGAAGGACTGTATCAGGCGGCAGGCGGCACGGTCGAGATCGACGGTGCGCCGCTGCACGGCACCGGCAGGGAACGCGGCGTCGTATTCCAGCATTATTCGCTCTTTCCGTGGATGACTACGCGCAGCAATATCGCCTTCGGCATCAAGCAGGCGCGGCACGATCTCAGCCGCAGGGAGCGCTTTGAGATCGCGGATGAATTTTTAGGCAAGGTCGGTCTTGCGGAATTCGGAAAGAAATATCCCTCGCAGCTTTCGGGCGGCATGCAGCAGCGCGCTGCAATCGCCCGTGCGCTGGCAATGAACACCGAAATACTGCTCATGGATGAGCCGTT
>CAMHUJ010000336.1 GCA_946188175.1 uncultured Ruminococcus sp. | reverse complement strand
AATCCTGCCGACTGATATGAGCGAGTTCTCGATTTTTGAGATTCCGGTTGCGGTCTTTGACCGGAAGATCAAGGTGCTTGCGGATACCACGGCTATGAGCACGCCGCATGAGATCGAATACACACTGTATTTCGATTCCCTGTTCATCAAATGAGGCGGTTCATTCTGCCGCTGACGGCAGCTGTGATTCTGCTGACGGGCTGCGGAAATGCATCGCAGCCGGATGCCGGAAATATGCAGATCACCGGTCATATGCCGCTGGAATATGCGACACAGTTTTCGGTTGATTACTGTGCAGACGGCTGTGCTGTGCTTCATATTGCAGCAGAGGATTATCTGTTTGTGCCGGAGGGATGCAGCGAGCCTGCGGAGAATACGCTGCCGGTGATTCATCAGCCGCAGGGCGATATTTATCTTGCGTCATCGTCAGCTATGGATTTGTTCGATGCAATCGGTTCGCTCGACGCGGTCACGATGACCTCGACCGATACGGAAGGCTGGATGCTGCCGGATGTCAAGGCTGCGATGCAGCGCGGGAACCTTGTATATATCGGAAAATACAGTGCACCGGATTATGAAGCGCTGACGGAATCCGACTGTCCGCTTGCGATTGAAAACACGATGATTTCGCACAGTCCGGCGGTCAGGGAGCAGATCGAATCGCTCGGCATCCCTGTGCTGATTGAATATTCGAGCTACGAGCAGCATCCGCTCGGGCGCATGGAGTGGATGAAGCTCTACGGTCTGCTGCTCGGAAAAGAGCAGGCTGCGGCAGAATGCTTTACGGAGAAAACAGCTGGCTTTCATGCGCTGACGCTTTCCGATATTCCGGATGAGGAACGGAAAACCGTTGCGTTTTTCAGTATTACCGCGAACGGTGCGGTGAATATCCGCAAGCCGGGGGATTACATTTCGCAGATGATATCGCTTGCAGGCGGACGTTATATTTTTACTGCTGACGATCTCAATGTTGACGAAAATGCACTCTCGACGATGAATATTCAAATGGAAACCTTCTACGCAACGGCGAAGGATGCCGACATTCTGATTTATAACAGTACGATTGAAGGACAACTGGATTCGATTGCGCAGTTGAAAGAAAAGTCACCTGTTTTCGCGGATTTCCGTGCCGTGCAGCAAGACAGTGTCTGGTGTACGGAGCAGAATCTGTTTCAGCAGACGACAGGTGCAGCGGATATGATTACCGACTTAAACCGCATTTTTACGGGGCAGGGGGATTCTGAAAAGCTGACCTATCTGCACCGCATTCATTGAGGGAAAACATATGGAAAAACGGCGTTTGATCCGCGCAGTTCTTTGTTTTGCAGGCTTGCTTCTGACCGCATGCCTGCTCTTTTGTATCAGCCTGATGTCCGGCAGCAGTCAGATCGCGCCGGATACGGTTTTTGATATTCTGACCGGACATCATACGGATGCGGCTGCGCGCCGTATCATCACGGATATCCGTCTGCCGCGGACACTGGCAGCAATGATTCTCGGCGGCGGCCTGTCGGTTTCCGGCTTTTTATTGCAGAGTTTTTTCCGCAATCCGATTGCAGGACCGTTCGTGCTCGGCATTTCATCCGGCGCAAAGCTGACGGTCGCCCTTCTGATGATTGCAGCGTTGCAGCACGGCTTTGTGATGCACAGCGGCATGATGATCGCGGCGGCATTTGTCGGCGCGGTGCTTTGTATGCTGACCGTGCTGCTGTTTTCGGGCAGGGTGAAGAATATGGCGCAGCTTGTGATATCCGGCGTGATGATCGGTTATATCTGCAATGCGCTGACCGATCTTGCTGTGACCTTTGCCGCCGATGCAAATATTGTCAATCTGCATAACTGGTCAAAGGGCAGCTTTTCCGGCACGGACTGGCAGGATATCCGCGCAATGACGGTGCTTGTATTTGCTGCGCTGACCGGTGCATTTCTGCTGTCGAAACCGATCAGTGCCTATCAGCTCGGAGAGGCATATGCGGAAAACATGGGCGTCAATATCCGGCTGTTCCGGCTTCTGCTGATTCTGCTTTCGAGCGCACTTTCTGCGTGCGTGACGGCATTTGCAGGACCGGTATCGTTTGTCGGCATTGCGGTGCCGCATCTGATGAAGGGCTTATTCGGCACTGCAAAGCCGATCATTCTGATTCCGGCTGCATTTTTCGGCGGCGGCGTATTCTGCATGGGCTGTGACCTGATTGCGCGGACGCTGTTTGCGCCGCAGGAATTGAGCGTCAGCACGGTGACGGCGGTGTTCGGTGCACCTGTTGTCATATGGATTATGCTGCACCGCGCGAAAGAAAGGAGCGCAGCATGAGTGAGAAACATGTTTTGCAAACGAATCAGCTCGCCGTCGGCTACAGCAGAAAAATCATTGTTGACGGGCTGACGTTTTCCGTTTCTGCCGGAGAAATCTGCACGCTGATCGGACCGAACGGCGCCGGCAAATCGACTGTTCTGAAAACGATTGCGGCACAGCTCCCGCTGATTTCGGGTACTGTCGCACTCTGCGGCGACAGACTGGATTCGCTGCGTGAAAAGGATGTCTCGAAGCGCCTTTCGGTCCTGCTGACGCAGAAAATCACCGCAGAGCGCATGACCTGCGGCGATGTTGCCGAAACGGGCAGATATCCGTATACCGGAACGCTCGGCATTCTCAGCGATGCGGATAAGAAAATCGTGCATGCGGCGATGTCTCTGGTCGGCGCGGAGCATCTGTATGATACGGATTTCCGGCAGATCAGTGACGGGCAGCGCCAGTGCGTGATGCTTGCCCGCGCGATTGCACAGCAGCCGAAGATCATGCTGCTTGACGAGCCGACCTCATTCCTCGATATCGGTCACAAGCTGCATATTCTGTCGCTGCTGCGTCAGCTTGCAAAGGAGCGGCAGATTGCGGTGATTCAGTCGCTGCACGAGCTTGATCTGGCGCAGAAGTTTTCGGATATGGTCATCTGTATTCACAACGGCAGAGCGGAGCGAACGGGTACGCCGGAGGAGATTTTTTTCGGTGATTATATTTCAGCGCTTTACGGCATTCAGAACGGGTCATATGATCCGCGGTTCGGTGCCGCTGAACCGTCCGGAACGGCAGGAGAGCCGGAGATTTTTGTGATCGGCGGCGGCGGTGCGGGGATTCCCGTCTACCGCAGGCTGCACCGAATGGGGATTCCGTTTGCGGCAGGCGTACTGCATGAAAACGATCTGGAATATCCGGTTGCATCGGCGCTTGCAGCCTCCGTGATTACAGAGCGGCCGTTTGAGCCGGTCAGCGAAGAAGCGGTCGGCACTGCATTATCGGTCATGGAACAGTGCCGGTGTGTCATATGCTGCGTACGGTACGATGAATGCCGCCAATCAACGGCTGAAGGAAACCGCATCGTCTCGCGGAATCCTGACAGATCAGGCGTCGCTCTGATTGATCTGAAAAAATTTTTTCAAAACTACTTGACAAACCGGATTTCCTGTGCTATAATGTAATACTTTCCAGATTATGACGCAAAAACGAAATTATAAGGAGGCGCGTTATGAATTACGATCAACTGCTTTTTACCGAGCTCCGGCTGATTGCTGT
>CAMHUJ010000335.1 GCA_946188175.1 uncultured Ruminococcus sp. | reverse complement strand
CAAGATATTTGATCACCTGTGTACGGACATCCGCCGGATCGACAATGTCCGGCTTGACGGATTCGCCCTTTTCCGCCTGCCGTTCAGCAGCAGTCCTGAGCTCCTCATTGCGCTTCTCGACAAGCTCCATTTCGTTTCGGAAGAGTCCCGGATCAAGGAAGATTTTATAGACGGTCGCGCTCTGTGCCACGACGCCGCCGTTTGCATCATAGATCGTACCGCGCATCGCAGGCAGCGTGATCGTGCCGAACTGACGCGAATTTGCCATATCTGTATACTTGTCGTGCTGGAAGAGCATAATATGCGCAAGATTGACGATCAGACCTGCCGCAGCCGCCAGAACAACTGCCTGCACGACAATATTCGTGCGGACCTTCATGCTGGTCGAAGGACCCTGCGAACGGTATCCGCGCTTCCACACCTGCTTTTTCGACGCGGTGATCTTTCCGCGCGCATGCTTTTCCGTCTGATCCGGCATATCTCTCACTCCTTTCCGGATGCTGCATTCCGCTCTGCCGAAAGAAAAAGGCGGAGCACAACTTCTGCCCCGCCTGAGATCATGACAGGAAAGCAGCACCGGTACGGCAGCACCCCATAAGCTGCCTGTACCCTGTATGCAGAGGATCTGGTTGCATACAGTCTGCTCGCCTGTTGTTCGCTATACAGTGCGGAGCCATGCAGCGGTACCCAGTACCGCCGCTGCCGATGCAGAATAATTTTCCGTTCTACATCCTTCCGGCATTGCCGCTCCGTTTCCTTTGTTCTACACATCTTGAATTTGACCTGTATTTTTCTATGCAAGCCCCGCCTCCGGCAGCAGAACCGCCTTCGGCGCTTTTTATTTTATTTCTATGTTACTTTCCGCGCAAAAATTCCCAGATGCTCACGAGGTAGTCATTGACCGTCACGAAGAAGTTATCCTCCGGCTCGGAGACCGTGACCTCATCCTCCGTTTGCAGTTGAATATACTCAATCTGCGAGCGGTTCAGAGGGCGGAGTCCGAGGACGTCCTCTGCATATTCCTCGATCTTCTTGACGGTCATCTTGCCTTCCATTTCAGATTTCATACTGATATTTCGAGCCGTCAGATCGTCATATTCCGTCTGTAATTCTGCTATTTCCGTATAGACCTCATTCGTCTGCACACGGCCGTATATTACCGTGCCGATCAGAACGCCTGTGAGGATGCCGAGTGTCACGGCGCCGCCGGTCGTGATCCTGTTCGGACGCTCGGGCGCACCGGACTTGGAATAGCGGGCAGCAGCAGTTGCGCGGGTTTGCGGTTCGGATTGTTGTTTTGTTCTCTTTGTTTTCTTTGATTTGACCGCGGGCTGCCTGGTGCGCTCCGGCTTTTTCTCATCCGGAAGTTCAATGTCGATCTCCCGGTCTGCCGGATCCGGCGCAGCCTTTCGGGGTTCCTTCTCCGGAGCCTTCTGTTTATCGTGCTTCGGATCAGGCATCGGAGCCGGTGCTTCGCCTCCGGCGATCCCCGCCTGACGGCGGTTCTCCTCGGAACGTGCGCTTCTCGTTTCACGCTCCTCGCGGATTCGCTCCTGCTCCCTCGAACGGCGCTCCGCGTCGGTGATCTTTCCCGACGGCGGTTCCGTCCGCTGCTTCTTTCGTTTCTTGCGGGCTTTTGAAGCCTTGCTCATCGCAAAATTCCGCAGCGACATCAGCCGGCGCTCCTCAGCGCTCAGGCGATCTTCTCCTTCGGAGAGCGACGCTGTCAGATTGGTAAAATGCGTCACGAAGTCTTCTGCCACCGAGGTCACCTCCCATGGCATTTGCTGTGCGCCGCGCCGACCGGCTGGTTTGTATTTTTCTCAGCCGGTCCTCGCAGCATAAAGGTCACACTCGTTTTGTGCTGTTCTTCTTATCGGTAAGTTTCCGCATCCCTGCGGAAAACAGATCTTTCGTTCGCTTATAATGTGTTGTGTCTTCCGTTTCCTCTGGTGCTGCGCGGATATTCTGCCGCACTCAGATCTTTTCGATGCTGCGCAGCTTTGCACTGTGAGACCGCGGATTGCGCGCGAGCTCCTCAGCGGTTGCTGTCAGCGGTTTGCGGTGCAGGAGTCTGCCTTCGGGCTTTCTGCCGCATACGCAGACAGGAAACTCCGGCGGACAGGTGCATCCGGTACACCGTTTTGCGAAAGCCTGCTTGACGATTCTGTCCTCAAGACTGTGAAACGTCAGAATGACCAGTCTGCCGCCCGGCTTCAGCGCATCAAACGCCGTATCCAGTGCGGAGGTCAGACAGTTCAGTTCATCGTTCACCGCAATGCGGATCGCCTGAAACGTCTTTTTGCAGGGATTCTTTTCGCGTCTTACTTTTGCCGGTACGCCCTTTTTAATGAGCTCGGCAAGTTCCAATGTGGTTTCAATGGGTTTCTGTTCTCGCGCTGCAACAATCTGTGCAGCGATCTGACGAGAGAATTTTTCTTCTCCGTAACGAAAGATGATATCACTGAGCTCCCGTTCCGTCAGCGTATTCACCAGATCGGCGGCTGTCCGTCCCGTCTGTGACATGCGCATGTCGAGCGGTGCATCCTGATGATAGGAAAAGCCCCGTGACCCTTCGTCCAGCTCATGGCTGCTGACTCCGAGATCAAGCAAAATTCCGTCTGCTTTCGTATGATGCTCTGCCAGTACCTTTCCCAGCTCCGTGAAGTTCGCGTGCACGATTTCCGCCGGCATCCCGGCAAGCCGCACAGTCGCCTCCGCGATTGCATCCGGATCCTGATCCATCGCGTACAACTGTCCGCCGCACGTGAGTTTTTCCGCAATCGCAAACGAATGATTCGCTCCGCCGCAGGTGCCGTCCAAATACACACCATCGGGCTTGATATTCAGGTCGCTGAGTACCTCCTCCAGCATGACAGGCACATGATAGACTGTGTTTTCGGACATATCTTATGCCTCTTCCTCTGCTGCCATCTTCGCACGCTTCTCTGCATCCTTCTTGGCACGTTTGACTGCCTTCAGGCGTGCGCGCTCCTCCTCATACGCTTTCAGCCTGTCCGCGTCCCAGATTTCGGCGTATTCGCCGATACCGATAATCACAACCGCCGCATGCAGACCTGCATATTCGATGAGGTCCTTGTTCAGCGTGATGCGGTTATTCTTGTCCGGAACGGGATTCTGCGTAGCGCCTGCGAAGTCCCGGCGTGCGTCCTCAATTTCTTCGCGGTCGTCGCCCTGTTCGGTACATTCCTGTTCAATGCGGTCGAGCTCCTTCTCATAGCCTTCCTTCGAGCGCATGACGAGATAGCCTCTGTTGCGCTGATCGGGCGAAATGAAAAGGATATCGCCGATTGCATTTCTGTAACTGACCGGGTAGCTGATGCGGTTGCGCTGATCGAGCTGAACAGTCTGCCTTCCTGACATGCAAGTCTGTCCCATGATCAGCGCCTCCTTTCGCGATTGCGGCAGGAGACACCCCTGAACCGGCTCCGGAGAATACAAAGCCGCCTGATTCTTTCTGTTTGCATCAGGCGTCACCTTGTATGCTTCGGAGCATCGGTACCCAGCGGACGGTACCGTCGTCCTGCTGCCTTCTTACTTTTGTTCCA
>CAMHUJ010000334.1 GCA_946188175.1 uncultured Ruminococcus sp. | reverse complement strand
AACTTCTTCGAGGGTCAGTGAAACATTCATCCTATGCATCCTTTCCGGACGGGCAAAATAAAAACGCCCGTCCCTGAACTGTTCATCAGTCAAGGACGAGCGTATATTTTACTGCTCGCGGTGCCACCTTGATTCGCAAACTTTCCGACGGAAGATTTATCTGACGGCGGAACAGTTTAGCGCGCTTTTTTTTCGGGATACCGGCATATCCCTGACAACTGACGTATGTCTGCACGTCGCAGTTTTACCGGCTGCTGCCGACTGCGCCCTCAGCGGGCCATTTGCGAAACTGTTTCCCGTCCGGCTCTCAGCATTCCGGACTCTCTGTAGGGGCATATAGCGCTTTATCTCCGCTTCAACGGTTTTTCTTGTTGTCAAAATCATACACGATTTTTCCCGATTTGTCAATACCCGGACAAAAATATTTTTATTTTAACTATAGATTCAATATTTCCTCTTTCCCGTCGCTGAACAGCAGCCGGAACTGATTTTTCAGCACGGTCTGAATTTCCGTGACGACCCTGCTGTGATCGAGATATCTGTACCCGATGCCGCCGGAATACGACAGGTCAATCATCTTCGGCTCGGTCATGAGCAGCACGGATTCCGGCGCGGCGGCATAGTGCTGCGGGAAGCCCTCCTTGTCGCCGCTTGCGCAGTCGAAAAAGCAGAGGTCAATGAACCGGTGATTGTCCTTTGTATTGTTCATCCATGTGACGTCGATCTCGCACCAGCGCTGCTGTTCTTCGGACCAGACCGCCGACCACGCATGCTCCTCGCCGCCTAAGTCCCATGTAAAAACGGGCTCTGCGCGGTAGCCGAGCTGCCGCATCAGCGCATTGAAACAGCCGGTAAAGCCCCAGCAGAGCGCGCTGCCGTCGGTCAGCACATTGCGGATTGAATTGCGCGAATAGGTATAGTCATAGCTGCACAGCCGGTTGATTTCCAGCGCCGTGATCAGCGCCGCAGAGAGCGTGCTGCATCCGGCGGTTTTCTGCTTTACGGCAGCGGATAATTTCAGCCAGCGCGGGAGAAAATCCCCGAGCATTTCGCGGTATTTTTCAATGGTGATCTCCGGCATCGGAAAGCAGACCGGAACCGTTTTGCCGTCCGCATTCCGGTGCATCTGCATCCCGACCTTGAACGGTGTCTCGGTGATATGAAACAGAAACGGCGCATCGCAGCAGATTTCCCAGAGCAGCGTCCGCCAGTGATCGTGAAACTGCGGATGCTCCGGATCATGCAGACTCTCCATGACGGCATCCGAAAACCGGATTCCGCCGATCACCGTCTCGGGATTTGAGAGCAGATCCGCGCCCTTTGCATATTTATCATTGTATCGCTGAAGATTGTCAATGAGCAGAGTTGCGTAATCCATTTTCTACCTCGTTCATTCCGTATCGGGAATATCAATGAGCATTCTTGCGCGGTTATAGGCATTGACGCGCGTGCCGCTGGAATCGACATCGACGCTGACAATATGCCCGCCGCAGCGGCGCTGCAAGGAGGCATAGAGCCCGCGCCCGATCACATGATTCGGCATGCATCCGAAGGGCTGAATTGCGAGCACCTTGCTGCATCCGTGCATGATATAGCCGGCAGCTTCGGCACCGATCAGCCAGCCGTCGCCGATCGCCGCAGCAAAGCTGACCTTTCCGCTGACCTCTTTTTTGAGGACATCGAGCGGCGGCAGCGAAAAGAATCCCGCGCGTTTCACCGCATCAATCATACGGTTCTGGATTTTCTGCAAAATCCTTCCGATTGCCTTGTAGCCTGCCGCTTCATAGGGCGGCGCCGCCATCAGATGCGAGTCGATGTAATAGAGCACATACCACGAGAGCCCGTTCGTATAGCTTTCGCAGCCTGTTTTTTCGAGATAGCGCACCATATCCCAGTTGCCGAGCGCGCAGTATTTCGTATAGAGCTCGCCGACGATTGCGATGCGCTGCTTTTTGATTTTGAGACGCGGAATCGCGGCAAAATCGGCAGCGATCTCATCGAAGCGCCGCAGCATCAGCCCGATCCGCAGATTCCGGCAGCAGCGCAGCTCCGCTCCGAGCAATTTGAACCACTTGTCGCGGCACCGTTCCGCAGCACCCGTTTCCGCCTCATAGGGACGCACCTGCTGCACGAGCATGAGCAGCAGATCGCCGTACCAGAGCGCAAAGAACGCGCGCAGAATCATTTTCGGCGTAATCCCGAGCTGATTCTCCTCGTCGATATGCTTGAGATTCATCGTCAGCACGCGCGTATCGCGGTATCCCGCCTTCCGGACAGCCTTCCGCAGCACCTCGGTATAATTGGAGCCGCGGCAGGCATCGCCGACCGAGGGCATCAGCAGCTTTGTCTGCGCCGGATCGAATTTTCCGCTGCCGAGCGCACGGATCATCTGCCCCGTATTGAGAATGCAGGGATAGCACATATCATTGTGGACAAACCGCAGTCCGGTCTCGGTAACGGCTCTGCTGTTATTGAGAATGACCGGATGATAATGCTTTGTATAGAAGGCATATTTCATCAGCGGGAAATGCGCATCGAGCAATGCCGGAATGAGCAGTATCTGCTTTTGTTTCATAAGATGATCTCCGTCGTTTATTCTCCCGCCGCCTGCGAACAGCTGAGTGTTTTGCCGTCGCTGACAACGGTCACATCGCCCTGATAGGTGTAGTATGTCTCGACGCCGCGCTTTTGGAGCGTCTCAACGGTCGAGGGGTCGGCGTTTTCCTTTTCCGAGCAGCAGACGATACTGACCTTCGGATTGCAGGCATCGAGAAAATCCTCAGTCGAAGCGAGATAATTCCCGTGATAGGGAAATTTCAGCAGATCGACATTTCCGAGATGCAGCCCGATGATCTCCTTCATACGCGCATTTTCCGCATCGCCCGCAAAGAGCATTTTGTTTTTGCCGTGCTGCACAAAAAGCACCAGCGAAAAATCATTCTCCTCATTTTTACCGTAATATTCCTGCTCCGAAGAATAGAGCGAAAACGCCGCATCATCGCCCGTCCAGTTGAACGTATTTTTCGGGTTCATCACAGTCATCAGCGTATCGGTCTCCTGCACCTTTTCGATGAAGCTGTCATACTCCTCGGATTCCGTCTGATAATCCGGCACAAAAATCTCTTTGATATTCATTTTATTGACAAGCCTTGCCGCGCCGCCGACATGGTCCTTGTCGAAGTGCGTGATAATGAGCGTGTCAACGGTATCAATCCCCTGCTTTGAGAGGAATTTGTCGATTTTCTTTCCGTCGCCCTTATTGCCGGTATCAATGACGGTAACGGTATTCTGTGTTTGCAGAACGAGCGCATCCGCCTTGCCGACATTGAACGCCGTCAGCGTCACATTGCCGGTCACGAGGAGCGCATTGGTCTGCTGTGATTCGGGCTGCTGCGTGCAGGCGGAAGCGGAGAGCAGCGTCAGCACACCGAGCAGCATTGCGGTCAGTTTCTTGGCAATCATAGCGATTCTCCTTTGCAAGAAATTCAGCGGATTATGTCGTTGCTTTTGCAGTTATTCCTGCGATAAATCAGAAGTTATCTGACAGACTGCCATTCCTCTTTGGAAAGGCATGTTATGTGTTCCG
>CAMHUJ010000333.1 GCA_946188175.1 uncultured Ruminococcus sp. | reverse complement strand
TTGAACCGCTGGATCCGGAAAACATCGTGACCACCGTTCCGGAACATGTATCTGACGGATTCATCTACGACCGCGACTTCCACGGCATTGCGATCAAAGGCTATGTCGGGGAGCTGCCGGAAACATTGACCGTTCCGCAGCAGATCGGCGGCGTGCCGATCGGTGCGATCTTCAACACGCCGTTCCAGAATTCCGAAACATTGAAACATCTTGTGATTCCGGCATCGGTCACGATTGCCGATCTCGGCGTCATGCCGGCGCTGGAGAGCGTAACCTTCCTCGGCGCAGACTGTGAACTTGCGCTGGATGCCACAACGCTTTGCAACGGCACGGACGCTATGGATCCGTACTATAACGGCGTCATCCGCGGACCTGCCGATTCATGGGCGAAGAAATATGCAGACCGGTTCGGCTTCCGGTTTGAGGAGATCGATCCCACGGAATATATCGTCACCGAGACAACGCCGGCCGTCACCACAACTGTCACCACAACCGTTACGACATCCGATTCTATCGGCACCGTCACGACGACTGCGAACCCCGTCTTTGATAAAGACGGCCTGTTCCTCTATGAAGGTGTGTACTACAAGAATATGGGTGACTATGTGGAGATCACCGGCTATGTGAACACGCAGATGACGGTAAAAACTGTGCTGGAAAGCATGGTCGGCGGGCTGCCGGTCATGTTCGTCGGTGAAAATGCATTTTCCGGTCTGAAGGATGTTCAGGAGATCACGATTCCCGCAAGCGTCATTGCAATCAAGGATAAGGCGTTTTTCAACTGCAGGGATCTGCACTTTGTCACGGCCTATAATCCGACGGTCAGCTTCATCAGCGATCCTTCGCTGTTCACAAACGATGAAAGCGGCGGATTCACCGGAACAATCATCAGCTACAAGGATTCCTCGCTGGAATCCTATGCAAATTATCATCAGCGGTTCTTCATGACGCTGGATGATCTGAAGGGCGATGTCGTGCTGGACGGAACCGTCAGTATTGACGATGCGCAGCTGACGCTGAAAGCCTATACGGAGCAGGTTGCCGGAAACGGCATGATCCTGAACGGAGTGCAGTTCCGCGGTGCGGATGTCAACGGGGATGCAAAGGTTGACGTTGAGGATGCGCAGCTGATTCTGATTTATTACACGGAAACGGCTGTTGCCGGCAAAATGATCACATGGGATGATCTGCTCGGCAAATAATCGCAGACATTACCACGATTGATCAGAAAGATGAATATACCTCTGAACCTGAAATGATACGATATTGTGAATGCCCGGCTCTTTTGCCGGACATTTCGTATAAAAATCATGATTGAACGAAACAAAATGCGCTGCTGTTTCGATTATAATAAATGTAGGCATAGGGCTTGATTTTTACCCCTTTATATGTACAGCCATAACTGCCGCATAATCAGATAGGAAGGTGAACAGGATGAAAAAGATGAAATATCTGGCAGCGCTGCTTGCTGCCGTAACCGCCGTACTTCCGATTTCAACGGCTGCGCTGACAGTCTGCGCCCTGCCGCAGCAGACAGTGTTGAAAGCAGACGCCGCAGGAACGGTCAAACTCTCCGGAGATACGCTGACGCTCTCCGGCGCATTCACCAAGAAACAGCTGGACGCCTACCGCGACAATAATGCCGTTACGCGCGTGGTTGCTGCTTCGGACGCAGTCCTTCCGGAAAGCTGCGTTGAACTATTTGACGGGGATGATACAGGGACAGTAGATATACCGCCATCTATTTATTACTGGCAGAATCTGGTGTCGGTTGACCTGTCCGCAGCAGATGCATCCCAAGTCACCGATATGAGATATATGTTTTGCGGATGCAGGGCACTTCAGTCTGTTGATCTCAGCGGTCTCGACACCTCAAATGTCAGGGAAATGAGCAGGATGTTTGGTAACTGTACCGCCCTGACATCTGTTGATTTCAGCGGCATCAGCACACCGCAGCTTACAGATATGGCCTGGATGTTCCAGAACTGCTCAGCGCTGACCTCCATTGACCTCAGCAGCTTCGATACATCCAATGTTAAGGACATGGGCGCGTTGTTTGCTGACTGTTCAGAGCTGACTTCGCTCGATCTGAGCAATTTCGATACTGCAAATGCGGAAGATATGGGCGGAATCTTCCGCGTCTGACAGAGATACGCATACAGCCGACCGGTCTGCTCGGACTGCTCCGGCATCTGTAATTCTTTTTTCTCCGGTTCTCTGCGCGGCGGTCTCGGCGGCGAAGTCATTGCCGGACGCTGCGCTTTCGGATAATCCGCAGACCGCATTCTTGAATTATCCTGACCAGTCAATGAAAAAACTGCCTGATTGAAGTCCATACCGAGAACTTTTGTCAGACAGTTGATCGAATTATTCGTCGCGCCCTCGCGCGTGTAGTGGAAGTACCACTGATTTGTTGACGGCTTGATGCAGAGTGAAGGATATTCTTTCACATAATACTCTGATCCCTTACGTTCAACAGTAAACCCGTTCTGCTGGAAGTAGGCAACGAGGTCCGCTTCTCTCGCAGCCTGCACCAATGCTTTGTATTCTTCCTGTTTCATAAACGTCCTTTCGGTTTTTTGGTATAGAAAAGCCTTCGCATTGTAATAACACGAAGGCTTCATTCTATATATTTGATCTTTCTTTTAATCAATAAATAGCAAAACAATCCATACAATCGGCAAAACAATGCTGCTAATAATTGCAAAGATTCGCAATGCTCTTTCTTTCAGCGTGTCATCTTCAATAACAGACTCAACCGGATTCTGTTCACGGTACAGCACACCAATCTGTCCGCCCTGATTGTATTCACGCTTGCAGCGCTTAGCCGGCATATTCATCATTCGGGTATCATAGGTCACGCCGTTGACATCAAATTCTGCGATAACTCTTACAGTTTTATGATCACGTTCTGAATAAACGATTGTTCCTGTGCTGCTTTTTCCTTTACGGACGATCCTGTATTCTGTCCAATAGGAGAACCAGTTAAACAGAAGTATCATAGGGAATTCAAAGCGGTCAAATGCTCTTCCCCATGAATCGTAGACATTGCTTAGAGCCAGACATACTGCAAAAACATACATCAGTACTAGAAAAAACGCCATGAGTCGTACATCGCTCTTCGGCATCACACGAAACAGACCTTCCGGGGAAGCAAGTTTGGGTTTATTGGGATGGTAGATTATTTGAACAGTCTGATCTCTATGATATTTATCCGGTCTGCAATAACAAACATGCGTATACTCTTTTCCGTCTACTGTATAAGAAAACTGAACACGGTCAGACACATTGTTTCCGGTTCGGACTATTTTGACATCGACGACTGTTCCGGATACCATGTGCCTATGCTGAGCCATGAACAGACTGTCCCGCTGCCGCTGAATAAATAGGATCATAAGCAGTAAAAAGACCACAGCCAGTGCAACCAGTATGATAATAATAATCGGGGACATATGCTACACCACCTTATCTAATCAGATATACCAATATCCTGATTCCGCAAAACTGAAACATCCTCCACTGTACAAAACAGCGTAAATATCGTAAAATAGAGGTAACTATTCAGTCCTCAAAGCCAACTGCCCTTGGACC
>CAMHUJ010000332.1 GCA_946188175.1 uncultured Ruminococcus sp. | reverse complement strand
CAGCTCGTCGCCGTTCGGATACCTGAAATAAAAATCCTGACCGGAAAACACATGCAGCAGCGTGAATGCGCCGGCGGTCAGATTCGTTTCCTCTTTCAGCTCCCGTGCGGCGGTCTCCTCAAGCGTTTCACCGAGTTCCGCAGAGCCGCCCGGGATGCCCCATGTTCCCGTATCGGAACGCAGGTTCAGCAGAATGCGGTTCTCCTGCAAAACGATCACGGTTGCGCCTGCGGTCAGCATCGGCGCATGACCGATATATTTTCTCATTTCGGCGATATAATTCATATATGTTCTCCCCTGCACCGAAAATCCGAATACGGACTATGAAAAATCCCGCGTATAATCGCGCAGAATATAGCGGCGCTCCTTCATCGGTGCGACCGGAAGTGCGGTATCCAGCTGCATTTCAAGCAGCAGCTCTGCATCATCCGGATACAGCGGCGCCGGACGGTCGCTGAGCGAGCCCTGCACCATATTCAGCATCGTGAGATCGGGGTCGGGACGGAACGCAAGCTCGATCTCCGTAAACCGCCACGTATCCGCCTCGCCGGATTCCCCGAGAAATTCGCCGCTGAGATACAGCGATGTTTCATCGCGCCGGATGCAGTACGCCGACCACTGCGGCTTCACCTCAAACATATCAAGCAGCGTGACATTGTCATGCTCAATCCCGTACCAGAGCAGAACGGGCAGTGCGGCACAGCTTTCACCGGTGTAATCCAGCCGGATCACGACCATGTCATCCGCGCCGGTATCGCGCAGGTCTGCAAAAAATACGCCTGCGATGCCGGTATGCCCGTCCGCAGGCAAAGCTGCGGTTGTATCCGCGCTGCCGGATTCCGGTATCAGCGTATCTTCCAGATATGCCAGATACGGCGCATGCGGATCAGGTGCCGCCGTCGTGACAGTCGTCTGCACAGGCTTTGCCGTGGCGGATGCCGTTGTCTGCGGTGCGGTCGGCTCCGTTTCCGGCATTGCTGCCGATTCGGATTCCGCGACGGTCTGCGGCGGTACCCAGCCGGTGTACAGCAGATATCCGCCTGCCGCGCAGAGCAGTCCCAGCAGAATCACTGCCGCAATCAGCGGCGCATTCCGCGTTGCTTCTTCCCCGCTCATTGCAGAAAGACAATCAGCAGGATGATATTGACGATCAGCAGAATCACATTCAGCACGATCAGAACCCGTTCCAGATTCCGTGTGCCTGCCGAGGGCAGCGCATATACGGGCTCCGGTTCCGGCTTGGGCTTCTTCGGCATCCGCGGATCGGGGATCGCGGAATCCGGAATCTGCTTCTTCTCCTCCGGCGGTTCATATCCCTCCGGATATTCGCGCGGTTTATGACAAAGCTGACAGAATTTCATTTTGTCGGCATTTTCGGAATTGCAATGCGGACAAATCCATGTATTACGCATATTTCCGCCTCTTTTCTGCGGACTGAACCGCCTGTATTATGCGGCAACCTTCGCATCTGCGATGATAACGCCTGCATTGCGGAGATCCTCGTCGATGCCGGAAGGCTTGACGCGCAGCCGGAGCATTTTCACACCGGTGATATCCAGATCAATATGCAGAACGCCGTTTTTACGCGAAACAGCATAGGTTTCCAGTATTCTTCCGCCGCTGCTGATCTCCAGCAGAACAACGGTATCTTTTGCAAAAGTATCGAGCGGCAGAGCGGTCAGGGTCAGGCGCCGGTATGCGCCGTCAAGCTGAAATTCCGCACTGCAGCTTTTTCTGCCCGAGAGCGTGCCGTCATAGGAATAAAACAGATTGCCGCTCGCGCTCTCATAGGTTTTGCCGTCGGAGCCGGTCAGTGCCGATTCCGCGGCGGTAAAATCGCTGAGCTCCGGTTCACCGAGGGAGATCAGCTCTCTCGGCGCAGCCTGCTGAATCAGTGCCTGCACCGCTGCAAGCTGCTCCGCTTCGGGATACAGCGTCTCCGCCTCCGCCGCAAGCGTCTGCGCCTGCGTCAGATCGCCGTCCGCAAGCAGCATGTGCAGCTTCTGCGTCAGCATGCGGAAATAGGTATCCTGATAGCTTTGCATCGTATCGCACAACATCGAATAATACGGATATACGTCCTTCTGATCGTGAAGCTGCACATCGGAACGGGCGGCTGCATCCCAGATCGTTTCAGGAATGCCGGAAAGCGCATCGGCTGCCGCTGCATACTCCCCTGCATCAAAATGCATCCGCGCCTGCTGACAAGCCTGCAAATACTGATACACAATCTGATGCTGCCTGACATCGGCAAGGCGCGCTTCCAGCTCGGCATCGCTGCCGAGGATTTGCAGCGTCTGATTCAGCTGCCGGAGCGCTTTATCATAATCATGATCCTGTTCCGCCGCATCCGCAGCCGCCTGCGCTTGCGCATGCAGCAGTGCGGCGCTCTGCGTATAATTCGGTTCGATCTGCTGTTGCAGTTCCTTCTCGCTGTGCGGGATTCTGCCGTACTGCGTATACGCATCGGCATAGTTTCCGGCGGCGAAGGATGCATCTGCCTTCTTGATAATCAGCAGCCATGCTTCGCGTATCCGGATTTCTTCGGCGAGCGGCTGTACGGCATCCGTCAGCGCCGGTATTCCGAGCGCCGTGATCGACGCTGTCAGCGCCTTGGCGGATTCGGCATCGGTCAGCCCGTTAAAATAAGCATCGCGGACTGCCTGCGCCTGCGCCGTAATTGTTTCTGTCACCGAATCCGGAACTATGCCGTCCGGAAAGTCGGTCAGCCGGATCAGCTTTGCAGTCTCAAAATCGCCGATCCGGACTGCACCGGTCAGCTCTGCCGCCGGATCGCGCTGCACCACGGGGATCGCGTTCCCGGCGCGCCGGATCAGCAGATATCCTTCCGCTCCGACGCCGCAGAGCAGCAGTACAATGCACAGCAGCAGGATCGTTCTGCGCCTGCGTGCATGCGCATTCCGTTGTTCCGCCGCCATTGCACCGCCCCCTTATTCGACCGATTCTGCTTTTATTATAGCATATTATAGCGCAAAAAGCAAGCTGAGAGCAGTATTTTTTATGCTTCGGGTTCCCTTCCGGAGATCTTTAGATCAATGGGGGCGGGCACTGCCCGCTTATAGCATATTATAGCGCAAAAAGCAAGCTGAGAGCAGTATTTTTTATGCTTCGGGTTCCCTTCCGGAGATCTTTAGATCAATGGAGGCGGGCACTGCCCGCTTATAGCATATAGCGCAAAAAGCAAGCAATGGGGAAAATAGAAATGAGAATTAGAAATTGCGGGATCGCCTTGCGGCGATGATTTTGAATATAGAGACAGGCGGAGTAAAAGAATAATTACCGAATCAGTCAGAGTGCTTACAGCGGACTTCAGAATACCCACGGGGGCTCCCCGCCTGAACCGTTTGTACCGGTTCATCCCCCTTGACAAATACCCCGAAACACGATATAATGCTGCCATAAGCCTGCCGAAATGTCAGGCGGCTGCTTGCTGTTCACTGTGAATTGCTGTGCAGTTCCCGTAACATCTGCACGATGCTTTTTATTGATGTCCCAACTATCTCTTGAAGATATCTGCTTGTCTTTTTGCCATGATACTGCGTTAGAAATCCTTGCCTTGCGTCAGCAAGGC
>CAMHUJ010000331.1 GCA_946188175.1 uncultured Ruminococcus sp. | reverse complement strand
CTGGCAGGCGGTGACACGGTGCTCGTCTGTGCCAAGCCGAACTGTCAGCATGACGGCAGCGAATACTGCACGGCGACAACGAAAAACTACAGCATTCTCAGCGATCCGGTCTGGCTGGACGGCTATGTTTATACGATCGCGCTGGATAACCGCGAGGAGCTGCAAAATCCGGAGAACTGCACGAAATATCCGGTCGTGCTGCTGCGCTATGCGCCGGACGGCACAGAGGTCACGGCGGTCGCACAGCTCTATCTTTCAGAGTTTCAGCGCCATGCAGAAGCCGAAGTGATCGCGCACCGCGGACAGCTCTGGATGACGGTCGGCTATGCGGAATCGCATGACAGCACGGACACGAATTTGGGTATATTCAATCACGATAATTACGGTGTCTGGGAGATGTACTGCTATGAGCCGGAGGCGAAAAAGCTGACAACGCTTGTGACATCCGGCGAGCCGCAGAAGCGGATATTTGCATCCTGCCGGCAGCGATCTCAAGGGTTCCGGCAATTATGTATATTTTCATAAGATCACCAAAGACTGGCGCGATCCGGTCAAGGGTGCAGGCGTATTCCGCATTGACTGCCGCACCGGCGTGATCGAGCAGGTGATCAGCCTCAACAGTGATAAGAGCAGACTGTATTCCGTCTGCGGAGACTGTGTATATTATTCGCTTGCATGCTCCAATATGTACAACGGTGTCTCTGTCGATGAGGAGATCATTCACGCATATGACCTGAAAACCGGTACGGATACGGAGCTTGTTTCGGTGCTGGACCTCGCCATGCAGCAGGCATCGTGGCTGAAACCGGAAATGACATACAGCACCTACAGAGAGGAAGCACAGGTGGAGCTCGGCACACTGATGGCAGACTGTGACCGCTGCTATCTGAGCTGGATGCTGCGGGACAATCGGGTGGACATGCATTTTTCGCAGAATACGTATCTGTCGGAGATCGGACGCGGCGGCATGGTGCTCGGGACCGTAGACAGCTCCGATGCGAAAGATATGGCTCTGCCGGAGGACTGGATCCGGAAGTATATCGGCAAACACGGCTGGTGGGGACAGAAGCGTGCATGGATTTCGCCGGAGGAAATGACGGAAGAGGATGTCATGTCCATGCGCAGCAACGGATATTCCGAAACCGAGGACGGCGAGATGGTTGATCCGCGGACGATTAAAAATGAGGATGAGGAGCGGCTGCGTTCTACCGGATTTTACAGCTACAAATTTTTCAGATATGAGCCGGAGGAGATCACCGAGGAGATCATTCAGGAGGCGCTCAAGGACTTTGATAAAGACAGACTTGATTTGGATACCGTTACATTTGACGGCACATGCTTCAATATCCGCGGATATTATGCATTTTACCGCATGACACCGGAGGAGACCTTCGGCGAGATGCGTCCGGAGCGGCTGTTTAATTATGAGGAGTGAGTGAGATGCCGAACAAACTGGAGATCCGGCGGCTCAGCAAGCAGTACGGCGATTTTCATGCGCTTTCGGAGGTCAGCTTCACGCTGGAGCCGGGCGTCACAGGATTACTCGGCGCGAACGGTGCAGGCAAATCAACACTGATGAAGCTCATGACCGACCATATGCCGCGTTCCGGCGGCGAAATCCTCTGGAACGGCACGGATATCCTGAAAATGGGGCGGAAATGGCGCGCGCTCGTCGGCTATACGCCGCAGCTGCAAGGCGTCTATGACGACTTTACGGCAAAGCGCTTTCTCTATTACATGGGGGCGCTGAAAGGAATGCCGCGGCGCGAGATCAGAGCGCAGACCGATGAAATGCTCGAGGCGGTCAATCTCAGCGATGCCGCGCATAAGAAGATCGGGACATTCTCCGGCGGTATGCGGCAGCGGGTGCTGCTGGCATCGAGTTTACTCGGTAAACCGCCCGTACTCATCCTCGATGAGCCGACCGCCGGTCTTGATCCCGAGGAGCGCATCCGCATCCGGAACGATATCGCGGCGCTTGCCCGTGACCGCATCGTGCTCCTTGCGACGCATGTCGTCAGCGATATTGCGTGCATTGCAAGGCAGGTGCTGCTGCTTCGCCGCGGCAAAGTGATCGCATTCGATACGCCGCAGAATCTGCTCGCCGACGCCGAGGGAAAGATCGGGGAATTTTCCGGCACATACGAGGAAATTCAGCGCTTGCAGGCACAGTATCCGAACGGCGAGATCGCACAGCATAAGGACGGCTTCGTTCTGCGCGTCGCGGCGGACCCGCTGCCGGAGGGCTGCAAGCCGGTGTATGACAATCTGACGCTCGAGGATGTCTGTCACCTCTACCTGAAAGGGGAGCGGCAGTATGGCTGAACTCGGCAGACTGCTGCTCTCCCCGAAGCGGCTCATCATCCTGCTCATGGCAGCCGTCATCAACCTGACGCTGTTCTCGGGCTACTGCCGCAATCAGCGCGAGGAATCGCTTGCATATTATCAATCCATGCGCATGTACGGCATGAACGTGCAGAGCGAGGAATATCACAAACGGAAATCGTATCTTGAAAAAGACTATTATGATTATCTTGCTTATGTGCAGAATCAGTCGAAAGCGCAGTCGATTCTCGGCAGTCTGACGGAGAAAAACGATTTTCTCAACCGCAATGCCGAAAAGACAAAGCGGGATTATGCAAAGCTCTCCGGCATCACGCTCCGTGACGGCGAAAACCGCGGCATCAATGCCGTCCGCAATTACAAGATCACGGATTATCTGCTGCTGATTGCGCCGCTGCTGCTGATTCTCGAGCTGCTTGCCGACGCGGACACTGCGGCAGGCGATCTGACGCGCTCGACAAAGCAGGGGCGTGTCCCGCTCTGTGCATGGCGGATTCTGGCGGTCGTGCTGATTTCCGCGGCATCGGTGCTGCTGCTGTACGGCGGCAATCTGCTCTATACCTGCAAATTCTGGGGGCAGCCGGATTTCACGCGCGCGGTACAGTCGATACCGGAATTTCAGTATTGTGTCATGCGGCTGTCCGCCGGCGGCTATCTGCTCGGCGCCGGTGCACTGAAAATCCTTGCACTGACGGTGATTTCACTGATGATCTGGGTGATTCTGGCGCGGATGCATCCGGTGCTCGGCTGGACGGTCTCCGGTGTGATCTTCGGCAGCGCATGGCTCATGCACCGGCTGATCGTCCCGACCGCAGGGCTCAATCACCTGAAATACCTGAACGTCTTTGCCGCGCTCGATGCCGATATCTTTTTCTCGCAATACTGCAACCTCAACTGCTTCGGCAGACCCGTCGGCTTTTTCGGTGCGATGCTGCTGTTCTGCATGATTCTGCTGCTGCTCGGGATCATCCTCTGTCTGTGGCTGATCGGCTATGCGTATCCGAAGAAGGCCGGTGCGCGCATGGAGGCGCTGAAGGAACGTTTTGCGCAGTTCCTGACGCGGCATCTTCCGGTGCATACGCTGTTCGGATTCGAGGGCTGGAAGCTGATGCTTGCGCAGAAGGGAATCCTGATTTTGCTGATTGCGGGCGTCATGGGCTTTTCGCTCTGGCAGGATATCCGCGTCTATGTGCCGGTCAATGCGGCAACGGAGCGCTTCTATGCGCTGTTCTCCGGCGAGGTCACGCGGGAGCATG
>CAMHUJ010000330.1 GCA_946188175.1 uncultured Ruminococcus sp. | reverse complement strand
CCTTCGGCATCGCATTCGTATGGTAGATGATCTCATTGTCCTCGCTGACACGCGGAAGCGTGACAAGGAACGGCTTGATTGCTGCAAATTCGCCGGTATCGCCGACCTCCGATGCAAGATACAGTCCCGCATGGAGATTCTCAAAATGTGCCACACCGTTGATATCCGTAAACATCGCAGTGCCCTGAAGATTCTGCTTCTGCACATAGGCAAACAGATCCGATGCAAGCTTTGCGGAATCCAGATGCGTCAGTGCAAGTCCGCAGTCCCTGAACGCCTCCGTAAACGTATAGCGGAAGCCGTCCTCCGCAACCGAAGCATTTGCAATCTGATAGAGCACCACCTCGGCGCCGGCAACCTTCTGCCCGTCCTCGCCCGTCAGCGTGACATTCAGCGAACAGGGCTTCTCCGGATCAAAATCCGAAACGCCCTCTGCAAATGCAGGGACAGCAAGCGCCGCGGCAAATATCAGAATCATACAGAAAATAATCGCTTTCAGATGTTTCATGCCTTTGCGTTATCCTCCTTTCTCCGTTTGCGGTTCCTGCGCCACCGGCTGCGCTGCGTGAGCCAGACAATCATCCAGATCACGAGCATCGGTGCCGCAACGACCGGCATCACGATCAGCGGATCAATCCGGAATGCTTCATTCGGGACATTAATACGCGGATCATCCGCATTTCCGCGGATTCTGACGCCGCGCACGAGCAGCCGGTGTGTATTGATGCCGTAGGGCGTGCAGGTCAGCAGGGTACAGTAATCCTTATCATTTTCAATTTGCAAATCCTGTGATTCCGAGGGCAGTACGATCTTGATCTGATCAACCTGATAAATCAGCGTCTGCCGCAGAACCGTAATAGTAAAGGTATCGCCGACCTCCATTTTGTCGAGATCGGTAAAGAGTCTTGCACTCGGCAGACCGCGATGTCCGGAGAGGACACAGTGCGTATTTTTTCCGCCGACCGGCAGGCTTGTTCCCTCGAGATGTCCGACACCGACCTGTAAAACAGCGGGATCGACGCCGTGATAGATCGGGAGCTGCACCCCGATTTTTCCGATATCAATATAGCCCATGATGCCGGTTCCAGTGACATCGAGGGCGGTTTCGTAGCCGTTGACCGTATCCGGCAGATAGAATGCACTGCGGTCTCCGGCGAGCTGTTTGTTGTAGTCTGTGGCAATGCGCATCATACCGGCGATTGCTTCATCGGAGGCAGTGTCGATCGAGTAGCTGTAAAGCGTGATCGCCTTGGATGCGTGTCTTGCGTTAATGTAGCTGCTGACAGACGGGTATAGCAGCACGGACAGTCCGACGAGAAACATCAAAACGATTACAATATCAAGCCAATGCTTGCGAATCAGCTTTATCATCGGACTCTCCCTGCTGCGATGAGGCAGCGGAAGCGCTGTGCTTCCGCTGCACCCTCGCGTGTGATATGCTTCTTACTTTTCGGTTTTCTTTCTCTTCGTGACGAACAGCACGCCTGCCGCACCGATCAGCAGAGAACCGACCACGTAGAAGATTACGGTGCCGATGCCGCCGGTTGCCGGAAGGATGATGCCCTTCTTGTTTGTGACTTCCTGCGTTGCGACTGTCCAGCCGTTGCCGTTTGTCGGAGTCACTGCGCTGCCGCCCAGCGTCCAGCCAGGATCCGTCAGAGTGGGCTTGCCTTCTGCATTGCCGATGACAAATGTATACTCTGTTGTATCCTTATTATAGCCTGCCGGAGCTTCGGTTTCCACAAGCGTATATGTACCTGCGTTCAGTCCGTTGAATACAAGATAGCCGTCGGAATCCACATCCGCTTCCACATACTTCTTACCGCTGGTCTCGTCTGTTGCACTGGCTTGCTCTGTTCTGGCAAACGTGCCCTTAACATATTTCTTGGTCGTATCTTTATAACTCGCGGCGGTTTCAGTTGTCGGCACTGTTGTGGTAAAGGAACCGTCCTTCAGTTCATAGTAAGTACCTTCTTCATTTTCAGTGAACTTCGTGCCGCTGACTGCAACGACCTTGTTGAGCTTTTCGCCGTAAAGTCTGAATGTTGCACCTGTAACCATCTCGCCATTTTCATCTACTTTAATAACACGGATACCGGTGGTGTAGACCTTGGTCTGAACCTCAGGCGTCTTGCCGGTCGGTTCATCATCTTTCGGCTCATCCGGAGAATCTGGCTTTCCGGAATAAGTGGTGTTCGGATTATTGGAGAAGGTCAGGCCAACGGTATTCTCATTGCCCTTTGTGGTCAGATCACAGTCCTTATTCAGCGTTGCGGAATAAGTGATCTGAATCGGCTTGTTGGATTTTGCGTACTTGTTTGTAAGAGGGGTTGCATAATTTGCGGCAGTTGCTTCTGTCGGTTCAATGTTTGTATAGCCGCCTACTGCCAGCTTGTAATAAGTACCATTGGTATTATCCAGCGTATACTTGTATTCATTACCCTTATATTGGATAAAATTCTTGAAAACGATCTTCAGAGTTGTTTCGCCGTTTTCAGCGGTTTCCGTTGTTGCGGTATACTGATCAGCAGCAATCGCTGTTCCGTCGATCTTAATTGCGACACCAGGTGTAGTATTGTAGGTCAGGCCCTTGCACATCGTATCCTTTACAATAAAGAAATACTTGTTGTAACCCGTCATATCTGGAATAAAGGTGTCCAGTCTATAGTTGATGACATCGCCGATTGCAGCGGTAGTTGCTTTCTTGTCAGTATTGTTGTCAACAATATTTTTGTCAATGGTCGGAACATCAGACTTTGCAGCAACATTCAGAACTTCATTTTCTGTTACTTCGAGAAATACCGGTTTCAGAATATAATTCGTATATGCACCCTGATCGGTTTCTTTTCCGTCAACAGTCTTCGGTTGCAGCGAATCGTCCGCATCTTTGAAGAGATAATAGCCGGTAAGCAGACCAGTGAATTCACTAGCCGACGTGGTGTATTTGCCTGTTACAGTTGTTAAGGCATTGTTGAACATTTTTGCAATTTCTTCGGCAAAGCCGGCACTGCTTGCATTTGCACTGATGAAATTAGCAAACTTTACAGCATCTGCATCCGCGCTGAACGGAGTTGTAAGCTGATCACTTGCCGGTTTACCGGTATTATAAGCGGTCAGAGCAGCCGAAACAGTAGTATTGCCCGCAACAGCATCTGCCAGCTTCGATTTGTCAATACCGTCGCCCCACGAAATATAGGTCATAACAGCGGTATCATTATCCTCGCCGGTCAGTGTGCCCTTGAATATCTGATATGCCGCATAAGTATGATCCAGTTGATCATTAGCAGGTTTATTAATGGTGACACTGTGCGTCGCAGTCCCTTCGACTGTTTTTTCTGCTGCCGAGGCACCAAAGCCTGCAGCGCCCAGCGATGCCACTGCGAGTGCCGCAGACGCCAGGAATGAAAATAATCTCGATTTTTTCATTTTCTCATTTTCCTTTCTGCATTAGATTTTAATAATTGCCTATTGTTTGCGTTTTTGGCTTGTGTCGGGTATCGCTTTCGTCAGGAGTCACATTCGTCCTCCTTTCGTCTGCGGATCAGCGGCAAAACAAATGCCGCAGAAATCAGGATTATGCCGCCTGCCATAAAGGGCAGTG
>CAMHUJ010000329.1 GCA_946188175.1 uncultured Ruminococcus sp. | reverse complement strand
CTCACTTTCTCCTTCCTCCCTCCTACTTTCTCCTTTACTTTCAAAGGTTTACGGTATAGAGCCACATGATCCGGTCGCCGTCGTGAACGGGGCATGCGCCGCAGCCGACGGAGGGGCGCTCGCCGTTGACGGTATACGTCCAGCCGGACAGGTCGCCGAAATCGAATTCATAGAGCGACGCGATGCCGCGCACATATGCGGTATTGACCGTGTCGCCGGAAACGCCGTCCACCTCGATTTGCAGCCCGTAAGCCTTGACCGCATCATAGAGCAGATCGAGCGCATTTTCATCTGCGGAGATCGAAAACTCCGTCAGCGGCATGATCTCACCGTCTGCCGGAAAGCGCTCGCTCCCTTCCAGCCCGCAGATGACATCGCAACGGATCGCCATCGTCACCGTACCGCCGCCTGTGCGCGCTTCATTCTGATAAAACTGCGCAGGCGATTCGATTTTGATGAGCCAGATCAGCGCCGCCGACAGGACGAATCCGCCGAGGATCGTCAGATAGGTTTTCGGGCTGCGGCGCTTCCGGATGATGCAGATAAGCGCGAGAACAGCGGAGATCACGGCTGCGGCTGCGGTCAGCGGAATACGGTAGGGATATTTTTCGGTTTCGCTGCGCGGATCAGCCGGCGGTGCAGTTGTGTGGATGATCTCCGCCGCCGGTTCGGTGCATATTGTTGTTGTATTTGCGGATACGGCAGAAGCGGTAGCAGCGGAAATGCCGGTCGTCTTTACGGTCGCCGCAGAGACTGCCGTGCTGCGGGATTCTGTTTGCGTATCTGCTGCATCCGAAGCAGAGGATGCTTTCGGTGTATCACTGCTCTGACCGGCAGCCTGCGTGACGGCGGTTGTCTCTACAGGCTCGCTTTCGGTTGTCAGCGCGGGCGGCGCACCGTGAAACAGCAGCAGATTCTGTCCGCGCTGCTGCAATTCCGCCGCCGTGAATGCCTCATAGACCTGCACCGTCGCCATATCGCTGACATCGCCGCCGAGCGTATGCGAAAACCGGCCGTCCCCGCAGCGGAATTGCAGGATACCGTCCAGCAGCGTATTGCCCGAGACAATGAATCTGTCATCGGAGAGCGCGTCGATGCCGAGCACGGAAAGCGCCGTCCAGACCTGCGCGGTGCTCTCAGGATTTTCCGTGCCGAAGCTCTGATAGGCGCCGCTCGGGAGCTGAATCTCCGCAAGGAAATCTATGCCGCGGGACACCGCATCCGATACGGCATTATTCTCCTGATACGGTGCCAGTGCCTGCAAGGTCATTGCGGTGACATCGACATCACCGGTGCCGCCCTGCAAGGACCAGCCGCCGTCCGGTGCCTGCTGATGCAGCAGCTCCTGCACGAGATCATCATTGCTGTACTGTGTTGACGGCACGCCGTTGTTCATCAGATGCAGCGCGAAAATCCAGCTCATGATGCCCATTTGACCGGCACTCTGATCGAGCAGTCCGGAGCAGACCGCAGGCGCTGCCGGTTCACAGGCTGCGAGTGTCAGCGCCATGCGTTCGCGGGTTGTCGCGGAGGAAACGTCATTGGCGGCAAGATACTGCTGCAAAGCGGCGCTGTATGCATCATGGTGATATCCGCCGCGCGCAGCCAGCAGCATTGTATACCAGTCCGGCGCGCTCATTCCGATCTGTGCAGGCAGCGCATCATCGAGCCATGTCTGCACATCGCCGCCGCTGACTGCATCCAGCAGTTCCGCTGCATACTGCGGGACATGTTCGTCATAAGCATCCGCATGCAGCGGCAAAAACAGCCGGATGCCGCTCAGAATGATCATCAGAGCGGCAAATCCGGCTGCATACATTCGTTTGCGGTCAGTCATTGCGGCGACGGAGTGCAAATGCGGCTCCGCTTGCGAGAACTGCTGTCAGGGCAAGTGCCGGAATCGCAGCAGATTCGCCGGTTTTTGCAGCGGTTGTGCTGCTTGTGGAGGAGGACGCAGCCTTTGCAGCCGTCGTGGTAACTGCGGCAGCTGTCGTCGTCGCGGCGGTTGTCGCAGTGGTATTCGCAGCGGTCGTTGTGGTTTCGATTGCGGTCGTTTCCGCGGCTGCAACGGATGCATGGAGCACCGGCGGCACCAGTGTATCGGTATCAGAGACTGCACTGACGAGCAGATCGCCGGTCTTCTCGAATTTCACTTTGACTTCGCCGTTTTCATCGGTCTTGAAGGCAGTCTTTTCGCCGTCGATTGTAATCACGGCACCGGCTGCCGGAACGGTCTTTGCAGCGCCGTCCGTACCGAACACAAATTTCGTGAGCTTGAGCGTTTTCTCATCGCCCTGCTTTGCATCCTTGATCTCCTTCTGATCGAAATAGCAGAAGCTGTCGCTCCAGCCCTTCAGATCGGAATAGACAAAAGCGGTCAGCGTACCGCCGTCCTTGACCGGATCGGTCAGTCCCATAGAAAACTGATTGTCCGCGTAGTAGCCGTAGCCGCCGCCGTTTGTCACGCCCCAGAGCTTGTCAATGCTGAGACCCCAGTCGGACTGCTTGGAAAGATAGCCCGCTGCGGCGCCGCCCTCATAAAATGCCTCATGTGCGGCATAGAGTGTTTCGTCAATGTCAAATTTACCGTCATTGTTGCGGTCCGCGACCTTGACGTCCTTACCGGCGACCTCGACCTTACCGGCATTGCTGATCGTGACATTGACCGTGATCTCCTCTGCGGCGGATGCGGTGATGACCGGCAGACCGAGCTGAACCAAAACGGCTGCCGCGAGCAAAATGCCCTTGAATCTGGTTTTCATGATTCTTCTTCTCCTTCCGGAATTGCGGACGGAATGCTGCCTGCATTCTGCCTGCGGATTTTTGCAGCGGTACGGTTCCGCTTTGTGCGGATGCGTTTTTCCTGCTGCTTCTGTGCATGAGCAGGATCGCGCGGCTTCAGACCGGCTGCTTCCAGTGCACGGGGAAAGGTGCCGAGATGTGCCTTGATATACATGATCTCAGAATCGGAAAAATCCTTGCGCTGCGGCAATCTGTCGATCCCGCTTTTCCGCAGCATTGTCTGCATGTCGCAGAGCATTCTGACGGCGGTTTCCTTTCCGTTTTTCTCCATGATCCGTACTCCGTTCGCGCATGAAAAAAGCGCAGCTGTCTGACCGCTCACACCGGCAGAAGCTGCGCAGCACCGCAAAGCCCTTCGTCCGCACATGGCAGTGACGGGGCTGACGGAGCGGTGCATTTTTCATACCCAAAAATGTGAGCGCGCTGATTGCGGCTCTGACCGCTGTGTATACAGTGAGTATCCCGGCTTTGACGGTAATGGCGGTTGCGGCGGAATTTCACCGCGCTTCCCTCTGATCTGCAAACGCAGAACCGTATACCTATAAAATTGTACCTGTATTATAGCACATCGCATTCCATTTGTCAAGGCGGGCAGCGCCCGTTTGTATTGATCTAAAGTTCGCCGGCGGCGTTTTGAGAGATTGATCAGTCAGGCTGTTTCCACAGACGTAATTATGATATATCAGAATGTAAGGCAGGAAGGAGAAATTCAAGTTAGAAGTTAGCAGTGAGGAGCTGTTCCTTCATCTTTCGTTTTTTGTGATGAATTGGCAAAACACCGGCGCTTGGGGCGCCGCCCC
>CAMHUJ010000328.1 GCA_946188175.1 uncultured Ruminococcus sp. | reverse complement strand
TCCGTACAAATGATGCAGGCGAAAGCATCTCGACCTCCTCGCAGTGGCTGCAGGTCAACGACCGCTTTGTCTCGATCAACGGACTGAAAATCTTTACGTGGCAGGATATTTCCTACGCCTTGCAGAACGATACCTGCGACACGTTCCAAGTCACTGTTGAGCGAAACGGACAGCTCCTCACCTATGACGATGTCACCTTCCTGAATACGGAAACGCAGGGTCTGCTTGATTTTTACCTGCTGCGCGACGACAAGACGCCGCTGACCGTCATCAGCCACACCTGCAAATACTATGTCACGACCGCACGCCTGATCTGGATATCGCTCGTCGATCTGATCAGCGGCAAATACGGCTTCCATGATCTCTCCGGCGTGGTCGGCATCATCGACGCGACGACGACCGTCGTCAACATGAGCGAGACCCTCCGCGAAAAGCTCACAACGATGTTCGATATCCTCGGCTTCATCACGATCAATGTCGGCATCTTCAATCTGATTCCGTTTCCGGCACTCGACGGCGGCAGACTTGTCTTCCTCATTGTCGAGGCGATCCGCCGGAAGCCCTGCCCCGCAAAGGTCGAGGGCATGATTCACTTTGTCGGGCTCGCCGCACTGATGCTGCTCATGGTTGTCATCACCTTCCAGGACATTACAAAAATATTTACACGTTAAATTCTGACAGTAAAGGAAAAGACTATGAAAAAACTGAAATATCTGCACCCGTTCAACGGCAAAATGTATCCGCTGTACGTATCCTGCATCGCTGCAACGATCCTGCCGCTGATCGTCATCTCGTTTGATCTCAGTATCCCCCCTGTGATCGTCATGATCGCGGCATTTCTGCTCTCCATGACCGTCTGCCTGCTGATCGAACAGCATCTTTCCGAGGAGGAGCGCGACCTGATTGCGCAATCGCAGTCTCCGCTCTGGCATCCGGTCAATGATAAGGTGCGCAGAATGCTTACCGCAAAATACGCCGATACGCAGGAGTCTATTTCGTCTATGGCGCTCGGCAGCGTCGTGATCGGCGCACTCGCGGGACTGTTCTTTCTGCTGCCGCCCCGTCACAGTCTCCGTCCCATGCATCCGGAGCTTGCACTGCCTGCGGCTGTGTTCGGCGGGCTGATCGGCTTTGTCGTGACCATGCTGCGGAAGGGCAGAGGTGCAGGCTGGCTCAGTATTGACGATTCTGCGATGTTTACGGTCATTCCGGTGCATCACTGCTTTGATGTGGAGCATCATAGGAGATATCGCTCCGTGCACATGTATATGAACACTGATACAACGTATGAAAATTATCTGGTATTCTATCAGCCGGACGGCAGATATGTTCTGCGCATCCCGAAAAACACCGGTGAATGCCGCGCCGTGATTGTCGTGACCTGTCAAGGCAATGTAACATGGATGCCGGTCAGCACACTGGTTCCGGAGGAATTCTTATGAAAAACGCAATCCTTCATGCGCCGTTTGTGCGCAGGGTTACGAAAAATCTTACATCTGACGAGGAAGCCATGATCGCCGCGGCAGAAATGCCCGAAAAAAAGCCGGTCCCCGACGATCTGCTCTGGGAAACGCGTGACAGGCTCCTGCAAAACCGGAAGGTACTCGTGCAGGGCGTCTGCATTGCGGTCTGCGTCATGCTCGCCGGACTGCTGCTCGGCGCATATAAGTACAGCATTGCGGTCGGTATTACGGCGGCAGTCTGCGGCATTGCGGCGATCATTCTCAATTCGCGCTGCAAAATCGACGAATCTGCAACGATGATGCAGATTCCGATTCACCATATCGACAGCAGTATGACCGGCAGCTATGCGGTCTGCTATCTGCCGGACGGGAAATATGAGCTGCGGCTTTCCGGCGACAACTCCTTTGCCAATTCGCTGCTCATCGTGCAGTATAACCGCATGACGACATGGCAGGCGGTGCATCATAACGACGATGTGCCTGTGCCGAGTACCATGGGGCTTGACAGCGCGGCGGAGGAAGCAGAGGGCGCAGAAGCCCCCGCAGCCGAAGAAACGGAATAAGCACGCTGCCGATCCAAACATATAATTATTCGGAGGTCCCTGCCCCGTCCGCGGTCTGACTGATGCCGGACGGAAAGCATACCTTCCGTCATTTTATCTGAAAGGACGTAAAACTATGAGAAATCTGCATCCTGTCAAGGTCGGGCAATGTCTGCTCGACGGCAAGCATATCTATATTCAGTCCATGCTCAACACGCGCTCGGACGACATCGCGGGTTCGGTCGCACAGGCAAAGGCACTCGAAGCGGCAGGCTGTGAGATCGTCCGCGCCGCGATTCCGAATATGGACGCGGTTGCACTGATTCCGGCGATCAAGGAGGCAGTTTCGATTCCGCTCGTCGCGGACATTCACTTTGACTATAAGCTCGCACTCGCTGCAGCGGACGCGGGCATTGATAAAATCCGCATCAACCCCGGCAATATCGGCTCCATGGACCGCGTGAAGGCGGTCGCGGACAAGTGCCGCAAAAAGAATATCCCGATCCGCATCGGCGTCAACTCCGGCTCGCTTGAGAAAAACCTGCTCGCAAAATACGGCGGACCGACACCGCAGGCTATGGTCGAGAGCGCACTGAATCACGCGAAACTGCTTGAAAAATATGATTTCAACGATATTGTCATTTCGATCAAATCCTCGAATGTGCAGAACATGATCGCCTGCTACCGGCTCGCGGCGGAGCAGTGTGATTATCCGCTGCATCTCGGCGTGACCGAGGCCGGCACTGCCCGCATGGGCTTGATCAAATCGGCGGCCGGCATCGGCTCGCTGCTCTGCGACGGCATCGGTGAGACGATCCGCGTTTCGCTGACCGCTGACCCTGTCGAGGAGATCGCTGCGGCGCAGGATATCCTCAAGGCGATCGGCAAACGCGGCGGCGTACAGCTTGTATCCTGCCCGACCTGCGGCAGAACGCGCATCGACCTCATCAGCACTGCGAAGGCGGTCGAGGAGGCGCTGCGCGGCTGCGAGAAGAATATCAAGGTCGCGGTTATGGGCTGCGTCGTGAACGGTCCCGGTGAGGCAAGAGAAGCGGATATCGGCATTGCAGGCGGCGACGGCTGTGCGGTCATTTTCAAGGGCGAGCAGATTCTCGGCAAGGTGCCGGAATCGGAAATCGTCCCTGCACTGCTTGCAGAAATCGAAAAGCTCTGAGCGGGGAGCCCCCGCTGGCATTTTGCTTCGCCTTTCTTTGGCATTGTTTGCTTGACAGCTCGTTTGTCAGTTCAGTCGGAGATGCTTATCGCATCCGCGCAGCGGATACTTCTTTATCGAAATCTTGACTGCGTACCAAAGGCGCGTATTGACCCGTTATTTCACGGTTCAATCTTCGTGCAGAAACGGAGGCGGCACTGCCCGTGAGTACATTTGATCAGGTCAAACATGAGATCGACCGGCTTGACCCCTATCATCTGCTTGAAATGCATGCGCCGCAGGATGAATATGACGCAGAATCGCGGAAAATCAGTGATCGGATTACATATGCCGATTCCGCGGAGCAGATTGCGGCAGTCATTGCCGATGTCATGCAAACGGCATTCGGCGAACCGGATTCCCCTGCCCGCTTTCCGGATACGGCTG
>CAMHUJ010000327.1 GCA_946188175.1 uncultured Ruminococcus sp. | reverse complement strand
TCTGCAAAAGGCGGTGAAAATATGTCTGGAATGCATCGGCGTGTAGAGCACGCTTCCGATGATCCGGAGCGTGTAGGCGGCGAAGTGCAGAACAAGAACGGGATCAGTCTCCGGAAACAGCAGCCATTGCGGCATCATAACCGGTTCCGGCTGCTGATTCAGCTGCTTGCGGCAGCCTTTTTCAACGGCTATGTGCAGGGCTTTTTCAAGGGCAGAATCTTCACCGGAAAGACCAAGCTGATCTGCGTGCCGGTACTCAACTGCTATGCATGTCCCGGCGCGCTCGGTGCATGTCCGGTCGGCGCGATGCAGGCGGTCGCAGGCAGCAGACACCGGTTTTCGTTTTTCGTCCTCGGGACGCTGATGCTGTTCGGCACGGTCTGTGGCAGGCTGCTCTGCGGCTTTCTCTGCCCCTTCGGCATGATACAGGATCTGCTGTACCGCATCCCGCTGCCGAAGCTGCATGTGCCGCACAGGGCGGACAGACTGCTGCGGTATCTCAAATATGCGGTGCTCATCATATTTGTCCTGCTGATGCCCGTACTGACCTCCGAAGGACCGCTTTCCGCCGGAGACCCGTGGTTCTGCAAATATATCTGTCCGGCGGGGACGCTTGAGGGCGGTATTCCGCTGCTTTTGAAAAATGAATCGCTGCGGCAGGCGGCGGGCTTTCTGTTTTCATGGAAATGCGCAGTGCTGGTTGCCGTATTGATCGGTGCGGTATTTGTCAGCCGGATTTTCTGCCGGTATCTGTGTCCGCTCGGGGCGTTTTATGCGCTGTTCAACCGGTTTGCGCTGTATCAGATGCAGCTTGACAAAGCACGCTGCATCGGCTGCGGCAGATGTGATGCGGTATGCCCCATGGCGCTTGATGTCCGGAAGGAGATCACCGGCGGCGAATGCATCCGCTGCGGCAGCTGCAAGGCAGTCTGTCCTGCAAAGGCAATCGGCAGCGGTATGCGTTTGCGTGAGAATGAAGCGAATCCTGCGGAGAATACAACTGCATAAAGCAAACCGCGGAATCATTGCAGATGCTTTGATTCCGCGGTTTATGTTTATTCGGATGCGATCATTTTCAGCAGCGCTTGCAGATCGGTGACTGTCAGCAGACCGTCTGCATTGAGGTCATATTCGTCCATCGGGCGCAGCGGCTCCGGCAGCTCCTCTGCGAGCAGACGGTTCAGCAGAACAGCGTCCGCAACAGAGATTTTGCCGTCGCGGTTGAGATCACCTTTGCGGTTCGGATCGGCGACGGTGATGCTGCCGTCCAGCGTGATGCGTCTGACGTCCGCAAGCTCGCCCTGCTCCGTGATTCCGTAGCAATTAACCACTGTCAGTCTGAGCGGATAAACAGTTTCCGGCTTCGCATCCTCCGGAATTGTCAGCCAGAAATGAAAGAGGGTTCCGCTCTGCTGACAGGGATCCACTGAGATGCCTGATACGCCGATAATATGATCATTCAAATTGCAGCCGAAGTTGAGCAGCAGATCCTCGGCAGCTTCACCTTTTTTCCGTTTGATTTCATCGGAATCATCCTCTCTCATCTCAGGAGAGGACTCAGGCGGATAATCAATGGCGAGACTGAAGCTGGTGAATCCGGTGTTCTGCGGTATCTCCACGGAAACCATGACCGATTCTCCGGCATATCCGGTGACATTGCTGCATGCAAACACAGTGGTATCCGGCGGATAATCCTCTGCGGATGCCGGCATGCGGCAGAATCCGGATGCTGGCGGAATGAGCATCAGCAGCGCGGCAAATCTTATGAAATGATGTCTGACTTTCATGTTTTCCTCCTTC
This sequence comes from uncultured Ruminococcus sp., assembly GCA_946188175.1. Taxonomy (GTDB): domain Bacteria; phylum Bacillota; class Clostridia; order Oscillospirales; family Ruminococcaceae; genus Firm-04. Next base: position 1,808 of record CAMHUJ010000327.1, on the reverse strand, counting down.
TGACGGCGGTTGATGTTTTTTTACAGTATAGCACAGATCGGGAGAAAATGCAAGCCTTCGCCTGATACCTTGACATGTACCGCTTTGTGTGCTATAATGCAAGCATGGCAGGTATCTGCCGAAATCTGAAATGAAAAGAGGGATTCCGATGAGCGATCTGGAGAATATCCGCTGGTGTCCGGCATGTCAGCATGAAAGTCTGGACGGCGACGAACGCTTCTGCAAGCGCTGCTGCAAGGTGTTCGATCAGCTCTTTCCGGACGGCAAATGGCACGACATGGAAACCGATGATCTGATTGAGCATTATCACTGCGGTGCGGATTCGGTCCATGTGGATGACGATGAGGATGACAGCGGCATTCCGCCGGTGTCAGATTTGAATGCGCCGAAAAAGGAAGAAGGCAAAAAGAGTTTTTTGCAGGAATGGGGCGCAGTCCTGATTCCGGTCGCTATGGTCGTGATCGGACTCCTGATTCTCTTTTTACTGCGCGATACTTGACAATTTTGCCGATCTGTGCTATACTTCTGAAGGTATGAAACCGTTCGCAGCTTTGCCTATGGCGAGCTTTAGAAATCGGAAGCCGGCACTGCCGGCAGACAGTTCGTTTGCACCATCCTGTCTATAAACAAAACCAGGGCTGTATCAGAAATTATTATCATGATACTCCTGTCTGCGGTGCGGACGGGAGTATTTTTTATCGGGAGAGATCAGATGTACAGACTGAAAACATCCGCCGCCTTTGACAGTGCACATTTTCTTGCGGGCTATCGCGGAAAATGCGCGAATCTGCACGGTCACCGCTGGACGGTCGAGGTCGAGGCGGGCGCAGAGCAGCTGCAGGAATCCGGCGAGAAGCGCGGCATGGTCATTGATTTCGGCGATCTGAAAGCGGCGGTGCGCGCGCTGGCAGATTCCTATGATCATGCGATGATCTATGAGACCGGTTCGCTGAAAGCCGCGACGCTTGCGGCATTGCAGGACGAGGGTTTCCGGCTGATCGAGGTGCCGTACCGTCCGACCGCGGAGCATTTTGCCAAAGCGTTTTATGAGAAGCTCAAAGCGGACGGCATACCGGTGCTGCGCGTGACGGTTTATGAAACGCCGGATAACTGCGCGGGCTATGAGGTGTAATATGGAAAATACATATCAGCTCGCGGAGCATTTTATCAGCATCAACGGCGAAGGACAGCTTGCCGGTGCGCTGGCGCTGTTTCTGCGGTTTGCAGGCTGCAATCTGCGCTGTGACTGGTGCGATACGGCATGGGCTTGCGGCAAGGATGCGCCGCATGAGACCGTGCCGCTGAGCCGGATCGTGCAGATCGCAGAGGATGCGGCTGCACAGGGCGTGAAGACGGTCACGCTCACCGGCGGCGAACCGCTCTTGCAGGAACATATCGCCGATGTCATGGAGCGGCTCGGCAGAATGGGACTGCGTGTCGAGGTTGAGACAAACGGCGCAGTGCCGCTGAAGCCGTTTCTGCGCTGCGGCGCGTGCTTTACCATGGATTACAAGCTGCCGTCGAGCAGAATGGAACAGCATATGTGCACGGAGAATTTTGCGCTGCTGCGTGAATCTGATACGGTGAAGTTTGTCTGCGGCTCGCGCGCGGATGTGTTCCGTGCAAAGGAGATCGCAGCGCAGTACAAGCCGCAGTGTCCGCTGTATCTGAGCCCTGTCTTCGGGCGGATTGATCCGGCGGAGATCGTGGAGATCATGAAGGATGAACATATGGGCAATTTCCGCTTGCAGTTACAGCTCCATAAGTTCATCTGGGATCCGAATGCGCGGGGTGTCTGATATGGATTT
>CAMHUJ010000326.1 GCA_946188175.1 uncultured Ruminococcus sp. | reverse complement strand
TGAATGCAGACTGCTATGTTCTTTTCAATGAAGGCGACCTTGACAAGCATTTTATCCGGCTGAATCAGACCAAGCTCAGCCTTAGTGAGATTCAGCAGGTCTGGCGTGCGATCAAAAAGCTCTCCGGCAACCGGCAGTCATTCAGCCGCTCTGCATTGGAAATCGCAAGAGAAGCGGGCTGGGATGATGAACACCGTCCGGAACTGGAAACACAGGTGAAAACGGCGATTGCCGCGCTGGAAAACGCCGGATATATCGAGCGCGGTCAGAATATCCCGCATGTGTATGCAACCAGTATCATGGTTGATACAATGGCAGAAGCATCTGAACGTATCCGTTCCTCTGAATTCTTTGATGAGCAGTCAGAGACGAATGCACTGCGCATCATGAACGAGCTGTTCACGAAAAAAACGACAGCCGGAAAGAAAGATGAGGGCGAAAGCCGTATCGACTACCTTGCCGACACACTCGGTCTGTCCCGCGAAAGCGTGATCGAAGCGGTCAACCGGCTGCGGCAGGAGAAACTTCTTGCAGATTCACAGGATATGAGCGCCTATATCAAACGCTCGGATTCTGAAAATAAGTCGATGAAGATACTGGAACAGTATGCGCAGCTTGAACAGATGCTGCTGAATCTTATGACAGATGAATCGCTGACACTCAATCTGAAAGAGATCAATGAACAGGCAGAGCAGCAGGGAATCAAAGGAACATCTGTCAAATCCCTGAAAACCGTTCTGTTTTACTGGACAATCCGCGGATTTATTCAGAAAACCAATTCCCAAACGGAAAAGGCGCGGGAGATCATCCCGAAGATTGAGATGATCAAGCTGACGGAGCTGTTTTTCAGCCGAATTGCGCTTGCCAAGTTCATTGTCAGCTTCCTGTATCAAAGAGCCTACGGTCTGCCTGCGAATCAGAAGGGCGAAACACAGGTGTTATTTTCTGTACTGGAATTGCAGGAAGCATATAACGCACAGCTCACAACAGTTACTCCTGTCACGGCAGATGCTGTTCAAGATGCGCTGCTCTATCTAACGAAGATCGAAGCACTGACGCTGGAAGGCGGTTTTCTGGTGCTGTATCAGACCATGCACATCCGCAGACTGGAAATGGACAACCGTATTCAGTACAAACAGGATGATTACCGACAGCTCAACGAGTTTTACAAGCAGAAAATCCAGATGATCCACATTGTCGGCGAATACGCAAATATGATGGTGCAGAACTATGATGATGCGCTGCAATTCGTCAGTGATTACTTTCAGATGGACTATAAGGCGTTTCTGTCCAAGTATTTCAAGGGCAATCGCATGGGCGAAATCAATCGTAATATCACACCGCAGAAATACAATGAACTCATGGGCAAGCTGTCCGCTCGGCAGCGTGAGATCATCGACGATGCTTCATCGCAGTATATCGTGGTTGCAGCCGGTCCAGGCAGCGGAAAAACGATGCTTCTGGTACATAAGCTGGCAGCGCTCGTCATGCTCGATGATGTGAAGTATGAACAGCTGCTGATGCTGACCTTCTCTCGCGCCGCCGCAACGGAATTCAAGGCGCGTCTGCTGGCTCTGATCGGCAATGCGGCGAAATTCGTCGAAATCAAGACATTCCATTCGTACTGCTTCGATCTGCTCGGCAAAATCGGCTCTCTGGAACAGTCTGAGAACATCGTGCCGCGTGCGGTAGAGATGATTCGCGCCGGAGAGGTCGAGCAAATCCGCATTACCAAGACAATCGTTGTAATCGACGAAGCACAGGACATGGATGCGCATGAATTTGACCTGATCTGTGCGCTGATGGAGCGTAATGACAATATGCGAGTAATAGCGGTCGGTGATGACGATCAGAACATCTATGCGTTCCGTGGCTCAGATTCCCGCTATATGCGTTCGTTTATCACGGATCACGGTGCCAAGCAATATGATCTGCCGGATAATTACCGCAGCACTCCTGAAATTGTCGATTTGGCAAATCGGTTCGCTGAGACGATTCAGGATCGAATGAAAAATGAACCGATCTGCGCTGTTCGCAAGGATACCGGCATTGTGCGGCTGATTCGGCATAGAAGCTCTAACTTAGAATACCCGATTGTGCAGAACATCATCAGTAATCGCGCACAGGGTAAGACGATCTGCGTTCTTACTTCCACGAATGATGAAGCCCTGCGTGTGAACGGTCTGTTGCGGCAGATGCAGATTCCGTCGCGGCTGATTCAGAGCTCGGACGGCTTTTCGCTCTATGATCTTGCGGAACTGCGGATGTTCTTGAAGTATACCGGAAAAGAGAATCATCCGATTATATCCGATGAGCAGTGGGAAAAAGCGATCGCTGATCTGAAAGACAAATATGAAAGCAGTCAGTGTCTTGACCTTGTGCTGAGCCTGCTGGAACGGTTTGCGTCGGTCAATGAGAAGAAATACCGTTCTGATCTGGAATCCTTCATCCGTGAATCGCAGTTTGCAGATTTCTGTTTTCCGAATGACAGCGAGGTCGTAGTATCGACCATTCATAAGGCAAAGGGACATGAATTTGACTGTGTGTATCTGATGCTGAATCGTGTGGATCTCAGCAGCGATGAAAAGCGGCGTGTGCTGTATGTCGGCATGACAAGAGCAAAATCGGAACTGTATCTGCACTATAACAACCATGCTTTTGACGGTTTATCCGATGAAATCACGGATGATCCGGTCATATATCCGGAGCCGGAGCAAATTACATTGCAGCTGACACACAAAGATGTCGTATTGAACTATTTTATGCCAAGAAAGAAGCTGGTTTTCGCTTTGCACAGCGGTACGACGCTGACATTGCATGGAAAGGAATTGTATGCTCAGATAGGCGGAAAATCTTATTCTGTCGCAATGCTGTCCAAAGCGGCACAGGGTACGCTGAACAGCTTGCTGGCAAAGGGTTATCACGTCCAGTCTGCACGAGTGCGGTTTGTGGTCGCATGGCGGAATCAGGATGATACCGCCGGACAGGAATATGCGATTATTCTGCCGGATATATTCCTCGAAAAATGAATTATTTATTCTCATATTATGATGCCTTGCTTGCTGTTCGATCAGTGGGCAGGGCTTTTTTTGCGCTGGATTATGATAGGAACGTTTATATACAAAACGAGCAAATCGTGCACGATAGATAAACGCTTCATCGTGCAACCCTCCAAACTTTTCTCCATAGTGAAAAAATCAGCCGTTTTGTGAGGATATAAGTGAGAGCCGCCGCAAAGCTCTGCAAGCTCAGAAACGGAAGCATAATGCACAGAATGTTGTCGGCCGTTTTGTGCAGATACACAAAGTTTCTGGAACAGACTATTATTTTTCCGCGTTCTTGTAGGGCAGTATGAGAGGCGGTTCTCTCAAATCAATCCAAAATCAGGGAGTAACCAAAATGAAGAGAAAGCAAACCGAAATCATCGACCGTATCCTCGATCTTCTGACCGAACTGGTCGATGACGAGCCTGCCGAGAAGCAGGCAGAACCACAGCTCATGGAAATGCTCACGATCAAGGAATGCATCGAAGCGGTCAGGGGCATTTCCGAGCATACCATCCGCAAACTGGTCGCGCAGGGGCGCGTTCGCTACATCCGTACCGGCGAGGGCGA
>CAMHUJ010000325.1 GCA_946188175.1 uncultured Ruminococcus sp. | reverse complement strand
ATATTGCGCAGGGCATCGGCGTCGGCTTTACGGAAGAGATTCCGGAGGTCGGAAAGGCTGCGCTTGATGCGTTCAGTGATCTGAAACTGCCGGATATTGACATGAACGTCAGCACGGATATTCCGAAGCCGAAGATGCCGCATATCGACGGAGATGCCGTGAACCTGATCCGGACGTTCAATGATCGACCGGATTCCGGTATCGTTCAGCCGAGCCCGACATCCGAAATTACAAACAATTACACATATACCACGACCAACAACCGCACGGACGGCTCGCAGCCTATCATCAATGTTCATATCCATGCCGAAACGGAAATGGACGGCGAAAAGGTTGCTGAACTGGTCGCTGAAAAGGTCGATATCCTGCAAGGTGAGACCGTTGAAATGGACGAAAGGGGGACAGCACATTGAACGCCGGATTTGCAATAGATCACGGAGAGACAATAGGATTCTGGTCTCCGTCACTCCTCGGTTTCCGGCTGCTTTCACGGCAGATAGGAGAACCGCCGAAGGATGATCGTTCTGAGCGTGTTCCATTCAGCAGCGTGACGCACTATTTTGAGGAATCCTCGCCGAGTTACGGCGAGCGGACGCTTTCCTATAAATTTGACCTGGTCAACCGCGATCACCGGAATGTGCAGTTCCTGCTGTCTCAGCTGAGGCAGTATCTCAGCTGGACCGGTGTCCGCGATCTCCATGACAGCTCGTATCCGGATTATCATTTTGAGGTCCGTGCGCCGGATATTAAACCGGAAGAAGGTCAGCATACTGTTTTGGTTGTAACAATCACATTCAAGGCAAATCCTGCAATGCTTCCGAATTATGTTCCGGCGCTGACGGAATCGGAGAAGCGATATCCGGATATCAACGGTGACGGTAAAATCACAGCCGGGGATGCCGGTCTGATCCTTACCGCAGCGGAGAACATTGCCGCGGGACATTCCAGCGGCCTGACACCGGCGCAGGAACTGCTTGCCGATGCTGATCTGGACGGAGTAATCACTGAAAAGGATTCGCTGCTTGTCCTGCAATATGCATCGGCAGTTTTCGCCGGACAGTTTGAGGATACCGCCGAAAACTGGCAGAAGTACCTGCGGCGGTATCTTGCAATGAAAGGAGCGCTGTACTGATGTATCAGATCACGATTGACAACGGCGGCGAGCGCCAGATTCTGCACGCAGACGATCCGAACAGTACGCAGCGCATCGCATCAGGAAAATTCAAGGAGTATGTCGGATTGATTCCGTCAGTTGCGCTCACCGTCACACCGCAGAACGCTTGCTATAACATGCTTCACGACCGCAATACACTCACAGAGCTGAAGAACACCGAGACAGGGGAGATTGAGTTTGAAGGCTATCTCCTCAAATCTCCGGAGAGCATGACAAATAAAGGCACACTGCAAAAGAAGCTGACCTTTGAGGGCTTTCTCGGGTATCTCAATGACAGCGTGCAGATGTACCGGAACTTTGCGAACGCATCGCCGACTGAGTTTGTCACCGCTGTTCTGGATTACCACAACGCAACGACTGAAGAGAGCAAGCACATCTATGTCGGTATGATCAACGCCGGACAGAGCGGAAGCAAAACAACGGCTTACCGCAGTACGCTTGGAGAATTGAAGGAAAATCTTGTCAGCCGGTTCGGCGGCGAGCTGCGTGTCCGACGCGGCGCGGACGGCAGGCTGTACCTCGATTACCTGACTGCTGCGAATAACGGCGGCACATCGGACGTCATCGTCAACCTCGGGCATAATCTCCGGTCGCTGAGTATTGAGAGTGACACTGCGAACATCATCACGCGGCTGATTCCGCTCGGCGCGCAGCTTGATGATATTACTCCGGCGAAGAATAAGGAGCAATCTGCTGAGCGTCTGACGATTATCGGCGCGGTTGACCCGGACGACGGTCACACCTACGCGGTACCTTACATCGACGATCCGGCAGCAATCGCACGGTATGGCGTGATTGTCGGTACGGTTGAGTTTGATGATATCACAGTCAAGGAGAACCTTGTCGCACGCGGCAAGTCGTACCTCACAGAAAACAATCGCGTGAAGAAGCACTATGCTGCATCCGTTCTGGATATATCCGGCAAGGGCGTGATTCGCTGCGGTGATACATACCGCTTCCGGAATCCGCTCATGGGGATTGATGAGAATCTCCGGCTGCTCGGGCGCACGGTCGATATCCTGAAACCGTACACGCCGGACGTCGAGATCGGTGACAAGACCGCGAAGATTACCACAATCACAGCGCAGACGCAGCACCTGATCAGCTACGAGATACCGAATCAACTCTCTCAGACGGTACAGACTGCCAAGCGAGCAGCTGAGAGTATGATCATGTCTGCGACCGGCGGATATATCACTCTGCTCCAGAATGATGACGGCACCGGCACGGCTGCACTGCTGATATCGGATGTGCCGTATGATCAGATCGAGGATGCGCACAATGTCTGGATATGGAATCAGGCAGGGCTCTGCCATGCGACAAGCTATCCGCCGGACGGCTCACTGAATGCTGCAATTAGAATGGACGGCACCATTGTTGCAGACTATGTCACGACCGGTACGATGTCGGCGGACCGCATTCAGGGCGGCACACTGGTCGTCGGCGGGGTAAACAATGCAAACGGCGTGATCGAGGTCAAGAATGCATCGGGCAGCACGATATGCAGACTCAATAATGAAGGCAGCGAGACCCGGGATGCTGGCGGCTTCTGGATTCGGATTGCAAACGGTAAGCTGATTGGCGGAGAAAATCATAACCAGTACGTCACACTGGATGCAACAGCGGATATTGAGTCTCCGGATATCGGTCGGCATGATAAGGGCTTGTATATAGACGCGGACGGAATTGCATTCAGATGTAATTCATTCGGTATCAACGGCGGACGCGGCACGGGCGGTACGCTGCACTGCATAGACGGATCACCGGCGCATGTCGTGACGGATGTATCACTGGACGAAAACGGTGAGCTCGATGTGCAGTATGCAGATATCGCAGATGCATATTTCTCGAACGGCATTCTGGTCGGAGGTGCATAATGCAAATCAATGTATCTATTGCAAATCGTATTGCACGCGCAGCCGGCACACCGCAGATCGTCTGCGGCAACAGCGACTATGTTGCAGCATTCACGTTTGACAGCGAATGGGATGAGCTTGTTGAAAAGACGGCACGGTTCCAGTATATGAAAGACGGGCAGTTGCAGCATAAGGATGTCGAGTTCTCCGGCAGCTCGTGCGCGATTCCGCCGCTGCACGGCATTGACCGCGTGGAGATCGGAGTCTACGCCGGCAGCATAAGAACCACAACGCCTGCCGTTGTACCATGTCTGCGGTGCATATTCGACTTGCCGGCAGAAGAGACTGAGCCTGTGACTGACGTTTACAACGAACTGATGGACGCAGCGCAGGAAGCTATGAATCCGCCACCTGAACCCCCGGCAGGATATGTCTTAATCGTCACATCTGAAGGCGATTACGTTGTGACATCAGGCGGCGAGTACATCATAGCGAAGGAGGAATGATAGATGGCGAACGCTACGTATAATCCGGCAGAAGCTGACAGAAACGATTTTGACGCGCTGTTCAGCTTGGGAGATATTCTGGA
>CAMHUJ010000324.1 GCA_946188175.1 uncultured Ruminococcus sp. | reverse complement strand
AGTGCCTTTGCCTCCGGACGGGTCTTGTTCATTTTCCAGTTGCCGGCGATAATCGCCTTTCTCAGATTCTTGTTCATAACAGATACTCCTTCAAAATATATTCTCCGGTCTGAAACCGGATATTCGGCTGATTGGGGATGATGCAGCGTTCAGAGCGCTGCGAAGCCTGCCTCCTCGGGTGTCGGTCCGGCTGGCTGTGCGGTCGGGAGATTCCGGTCGGTGAGCCGGCTCTCCTCGATCATCACGGTATGTGCCGCGAAGATTTTTGCCTGCTCCAGCGTGCGCCGCATCTCATTCTTCTGCGATTGCAGCAGCGGCGGCTGAATCTCCTCGGTCAGCATGAAGAGCTGATTCGAGAGGTCATATGCCTCCTTCGTCCTGCCGCGTGCATAGAGCGCGTTCAGCTCCATGAGACAGGTATAGAACTGCGATTCGCCCGCGGTACGGCTGCTGAGCCGGAATGCCGCCTGCTTGCGGTAATTTTCCGCTTTTTCGGGCTGATTGGTCAGGATCGCATACACTGCCGCCAGCTTGTAATACTCAAAGGCATCGTCGCTGTAGACGCGGTATTCGGGGCGGACATCGGGCTGCAAATCAAAGTTGTATTCCAGTGAGCCGCTGTTATTTTCAAACAGACGCACCGCCTTTTCCATGCGGTCGGTCATCATGAACAGCTTGATTTTTGCAGTCAGAATCATCGCCAGATTGCGCGAATCCTGCGTCGTTTCATTGAGATGCGCGATTTCCTTTTCGGCTTCGGTATAGTGCTCGCTCATCACCATAATGAAAATCCGCAGCGCGATATCCTGCGCATTCGGCATCGGGACAATCGCATTCAGCGTCTGAGCCATATCCGCGCAGAAGCCGTTGTCTGCATAGAGCTGATCGAGCTTCGTATATGCATGCTTATGGACGATTTTGTCATACAGCTTCCAGGCGTAGATCAGAACCAGCGCCGAGCCTGCGGCAAGCAGCAGATAATAAATGAGCATCATCAGCGCATTGCCGACGGATTTACCGAGGAGCGAAAGGCAGAACACCAGACCGATTGCAGTCAGCAGACCGGACATGATATAGACCGTAATCCGCACAAATTTCGGACAGTCCCTGAAAATATGCCGAATCAGCTCTTTCACGCCTGCACCTCCTGACGGTTTTCCGGTGCAACATTCTTTGCGCGTTCCAGCAGCTGCATCATATGCGTTTTCTGGAAATCCTTTGCGAGTGCCGGACTGGTCTCGATCTCCTGACGGGTCTTTGCAGCCTGCTCCTCTGCCTGCGTATCAAAGCCGAGGGCATAGAGCTGCATGGTCTTTGCAATCATGACGATGACCGGAGACATGTTCTTCTGCTCGAGAATCGCATGCTCTGCGGCTTTGAGGAAATGCTCGGAATCCTCATAATCGCCTGCGATTGCACGGATGACTGCCGCATTGCAGCCGTATGCCGCACCGCGCAGCCGGTAGGTATTTGCATAGATATCCATGAATTTGCGGCAGTTGTCGAGCTCTGCAATCGCCTCGTTATAGTGACCGGACGTCAGCAGCATATCGAGCCGCGCATTCTGGTATTCATATTTCTGATCATCATTGAAGCCTGCGGTCGGAATGGAATCCAGCAGAGCTTTTGCGTCGTCATATCTGCCGAGATAGCTCAGCACATCCACTCTGCGGAGCTTCTGCGTTCTGTCCGGGGTCGGATAGATTTCGCTGTGCTTTTGAAGCCATGCTTCGCTGTATCCCTCTTGCGCCATGATCTCATTCAGCGGCTCCTCCTTTTTGAGCGTCGCCGAAATCATCGTGACCAGCAGGATAATCAGCAGCAGTCCCGCACCGACGGAGCAGCACATCGGCTTCCAGAGCGGTGTTGTATCGCGGTTCGGCAGCCAGATCAGCACACCGAGTACCACAGTAAAGGGAATCAGTCCGAGAATCGGCTTTCGCAGTGCCCAAAAAACCTGTTTCCAGTATTTCATGCCGGTGCTGTCCTCCTTGCATTGCTGATATACAGTTCAGGCGGATAAAACTATCCGCCCGAAACTGCAAATCATAATCAGATTATTTCTCAGCGATTGCTGCGACACCCGGCAGAACCTTGCCCTCGAGATACTCAAGGGATGCGCCGCCGCCGGTGGAGATGTGGCTCATCTTATCTGCGAAGCCGAGCTGGATTGCTGCGGTTGCAGAGTCGCCGCCGCCGATGATCGTGGTTGCGTCAGCAGCAGCCAGTGCCTCGCAGACAGCAACGGTACCCTTCTTCAGGGTCGGGTTCTCGAAAACGCCCATCGGGCCGTTCCAGACAACGGTCTTTGCGGACTTTGCAGCATCTGCGAACAGAGCAGCGGTCTTCGGGCCGATATCCAGACCCATTTTGTCAGCCGGAATCTTGCCTGCCTCAACGAATTCAACATCGACCGGTGCGTCAATCGGCTCCGGGAATGCAGATGCGATTGCGGTATCGACCGGCAGCAGAATCTTCTTGCCGAGCTTCTCAGCCTTTGCAAGCATCTCCTTGCAGTAATCGAGCTTCTCATCATCGACGAGGGACTTGCCGATCTCGCCGCCCTGTGCCTTGATGAAGGTGTATGCCATACCGCCGCCGATGATCAGGGTATCGCACTTCTCGAGCAGGTTGGAGATAACATTCAGCTTGTCAGCAACCTTTGCGCCGCCGAGAATTGCAACGAACGGACGCTGCGGATCCTCAACTGCGTTGCCGAGGTACTGGATCTCCTTCTGCATCAGATAGCCGACTGCGGTCTCCTTGACGAAGCGTGCAACGCCGACAGTGGAAGCGTGTGCACGGTGGGAGGAACCGAATGCATCCATGACAAAGACCTGACCGTCAACGAGGTCTGCGAGCTCCTTGGAGAAGCCGTCATATTCAGCCTCCTTGGTCTCCTCATTGCCGCGGAAACGGGTGTTCTCGAGCAGAACGATCTCGCCGTCCTTCATTGCTGCGACAGCAGCCTTTGCGTTTGCGCCGACAACTGCATCGTCAGCAGCAAAGACGACCTTGGTCTCCGGCAGCAGCTCTGCCAGACGCTTTGCGACCGGTGCGAGAGAGAATTTTGCCTCCGGACCGTTCTTCGGCTTGCCCAGATGCGAGCAGAGCACGACCTTGCCGCCCTCGGAGAGCAGCTTCTTGATCGTCGGCAGAGCAGCAGTGATGCGGTTGTCGTTGGTGATCTCGCCGTCCTTCAGCGGAACATTGAAGTCGCAGCGGACAAGGATCTTCTTGCCCTTTGCCTGAATGTCGTCTACAGTAACCTTATTCAGTCCAGCCATGATAAAAACTTCCTTTCAAAAGAGAGTTTGGATTGTTGGATATGCGGCTGTCACGCACGGGCATCCGCATTCCCTACTATTATACACTATTTTCCGGATTTTTGCAAGAGAATGCGCATTCGCAAAATGCAAAAATGCCGCCCGATTCGGGGCGACATTTCGTAAAAAACGCAGATATTCCTGCCGGCAGAGCCGGAAGCAGTTTCGCACCGGGCACTGATTCCGTGCCCGGTGCGTTATTGCGTTATGTATTTCTGTTACGCCAGCTTTTCCAGCGCCGCCAGCTTCACGCAGATGCAGAACAGCTCCATAGCCTGCTTCAGCTCTGCCGGGCTC